>NZ_JBEORT010000001.1:158027-264599 GCF_040302425.1 Streptomyces sp. NPDC126497 | reverse complement strand
CTGGCGACGCCGCCACCAGGCCCGATCCCAGGCCAGCCACTATCAGCGACAAGCCGCCCAGTCATGAAGATCGCGATCTACAGCTGGAGTACTAGAGCGGGCACAAACGCCCACAACAGCAGCCACAGACGCCGATAGGGTAGGACGTGTCGGGCTGACCAACGTTTCGCCAGCCCACTCGGCCCAACTGCCGAGTCAGGTGTGGGAGTGCAACGCCCTGCAGGGCAGAGAGCGAGTCTGACGCAGGTGCGACCCGATGAATTGTTTCCTTCCGCTGCCGGATACCTCGACGTGCCCTCCAATTTGGATGTGGATCCCACGGATCCGACCAGTGTGGCGCAGTTGCTTGCCCATATCCGACTTCAACAGGATCACCTTCAGGACACCCCCCACGTGTGGGAGCAGTTCGCCAAAGCGCTCCTGAGCGACATTCGAGGTGTTCCAGCTGTCGCTCCCCAGGTTCCTGAAGGGGCGCGTGTTGTTCTAGCGCTGGGCGTCTGCTGGGCCCCCGCGCGGCTGGCGTTCGAGTGTGCGCAACCCTTAGCCATGTGGGAGTGGTTGCATAGGGCGGTGGCTACGTCAGACAACGAGGGCGGATCGATCGACATTGACTTGGGGCCGGTCGACCGGGCCCTGAAAGACCCGCACTGGGCCAAGTCCGTGGAGCGAATCGTCATCTTGCTGGCGCCGATGGTGTTCTATCTGGCCAATAACTACAGTACCGGCGAGCACCTGGCTCAGGGCTTCCGTGCACCTGCATTCTCCATCTGCGTCCGCGCCTTGCCGACCGGGGACGAGCATGTGGTGGAGGCTGCCCTTCACCTGACAAAGCATTTGGTCTGGCAGGACTTGCGTCGGCCGGCGTGCCTCCTAGGACACGCCTTGGAGGTTCTCCTGCTGGCCAATCCTACTCACCCTCTCGCGGGGGCCATGGCTGCCTTTCTGGCCGGGGAGCGACCTCCGGTGACCCATCGCGACCCCACTGTAATCGCGGCGTGGGCGGTACAACATGTCTCCATGAATCCCTTCGCCACCCTGAATCTTCAGGTGAGTCGATTCTTGGGGATGCCCAAGAACGAGGGGGACGCCGTCCTGCCTGAATTGTTGCAGCAGGTGGAAGAGGTCATCGCCATAGTGGAGAGCGAGAGCGATCCGGCGCAGGTGTCACGCGATCGAGGCATCGTTTTCTCCATTTTGGGCCAGCTTCAGTACCGGCTCCTCCAGTCAGGTGACACGTTGCACCTGACCCAGCTGCTGAGCATCTGGCGGGGTGTACCAGCGGATCAGGCTCGCAACGACCGGTGCCTTACGCTGGCGAACGCCGGAAGCAAGGTCTGGTTCCGGCCAGGTTCGGCCCCATCACCTGACCTCCCGGACTCGGGCAACCGTCTCACCACGGCCTTCAATAAGGCATTGGGGAAAGCCTTGGTTACCCGCGGCCAAGGCGACACCGCACTAACTCACCCTGCCACCGGGCGCAAAGATCTGACGCAGGCAGAGGAGTTGCACGACGCCCTGCACGCGCATCTCGACGTAGCGGATCTCGTGGAATTCGCCTTTAGTGAAAACACCGCCGCCTTTATCTCACTGCTGCCGAGTCTAACCCCGGTACAAGCGCTGCTGGCCCGCGCGCAAGGGCCGGCCCTTCCGCTGGCCGTCAGTTTGCGAGCACCGCTGCCGGACCGTCCTGTGGAACGAGTGCAGTTGTGGTGTGGCGATGCACCGTCAGCTCGTACGGAAGCCATCATCGTGGAGACAGTTTTTTCCTACGCTGGTAAAACTGTCGACGTAATCACTGGCGATGACCTGTCCTGCGACCGATTCCTTGCCGAGTTCCAGCGCGATGACTACGACGTCATCTGGGTCGTCGCGCACGGATCGCATCCTCCCTACGCGCCCGACCAATCTGCTGTCGTGCTCAGCGACAGCGAATACGTCTTCCTCGACGACCTCGCCCGCGTGACGCGGCCGCCAGCGTCAACCCGGCGACTCGTCGTGTTCAATACCTGTGACAGCGCGGCCGCTGACACACAAGGCCCTTATGATGACCGGGGAATCGCCCGTTCCGTGGTGGGACCCGACCAAGCGGTCATTGGCCACTTGTGGCCAGTCGACGGAGATGCCGCCACCGTTTTCGGTGCGCTCCTCGCAATCGAACTCGCTGACGGAAGCGATTACGCGGAGGCATTCGCCAACGCTCTGCGCGATCTGCAACAGGATTGGGCCACGTTGGCCGGTCAGCTTGGTGACCGTGGTATCGGGTCCCTGGTAGCCGAGCCCTTGGACGGCTTCAGGCAGCCCACCATCTTCGACTGGGGAAGCGCCGCCTTCCTGGAATGACCGATGGTGCACGCAAGGGGCTACGGGGGCCAGGCATCGCCAGCGCACGGGTCGCCCAAGCTGGCAGGCGCCTGATCGACTCAGGTATTGCGGAATTGGGATGATCCCTCGCGGTTGAAGACCATCTGGCCAATCGATCACACCTGCGATCACCATGCCGACCGCGACCTGTCCGACCGACCGGCCGACCGCCGGGCGGGCTTCGTCGAATGGCTCGCCAGGTAGGAGTGCACCGCCTGCTGGCGTGCCTCCAAAGAGGGCGACGAGCAGGACAGGGCCGCCTGGCTCAAGGCCAAGCGCGCCGAGGAGCAGGCCGCGTCCGAAGCCTGGTCCGAGCAGTACCGGATGCCTCCCCTGGAGGGGACTGAGCGGGCTGTCTCCTGGGGTGTGCGCTGTCGCCACCGGATCCTGACCGCCGCCTCCACCGCGCTGGTCACCGAGGGCGAAACCAGCGAGGCGGAGTGGGAGGGGATCGAGGAGAGCGCTCGTACCGTCACCCGCGCCGGGTGGTGGCTCGATCAGCGTTCCTCCCAGCCGGGCGACCTCACCGAGCTGCTCCAGGCCGCTACCGGGGCCGACCGGCCGGCCGAGAACCCCTACTTCTGACCGACCGGGTGCCCCGCTGCGGCGGGGCACCCGTCTTCTTCCGCCACCGGCGCGCCGGGGCCCCAAGCTGCCTGCGGCTTCTACCAGCGATCCCCGGCCGGGCCAAATCCCGGATGCGCCGGATTCTCTCCCTGCTGCCCCGATCATCCGGGCCCCTTGTTTCCCCCGAGCCCAGGAACCCTCTTGCCCACACGTTCGATCACCATAAAGTCCGAGCTCAGCGGCAGCGTCGTCGTCAAGGGCGCCACCGACGACCTCTCAGCCCAGCTCCTCAGGCACGCCGGTTTTCAGCAGATCGACGACTGGCACGGCCGGCGCCATCGCCTCCCCACCACCACCCCGCTCGCCGACAAGGTCGCCATCGCCACCCACGCGGCCGAGATGCTTCGCGCCGCCCGCTACAAAGTTGATCTTCCGCCCTCTCTCGACACGGCCCGGATGAGCCCTCCGGTGCATCCGCTCGGGCCCTACGCCGCCGGAGCGGAACTCCTCAGGATCACGGACCGGATCCGGGCGGCCGAGAACGGGGCCGACCTCCAGCAGGCGGTCGGCCACCTCCTTCACCCCGAGCACGGTGCTCTGGAGCGTGTCCGGGAGGCGCTGGAGGCGGTGGGGGAACAGGTCAACGACCTGGATGAGGAGGCGTACGCACTCGCCGATCGGTTCGGCTTCGCCTCGGAGTTCGTCAGCTCGGCGCAGTCCGAACTCATCGACTCCGAGGCCGAGCTGCGCCGCGTCGGCACCGCGTCAGAGGTGAACACCGCGGCACGGGCGCTGCGCGATCACCGGGGTGCCGCTCTGGCCACGTCGCCCGCAGCGGCCAAGGCCAAGGTCTCCTCGGCGCCCGGTTCCGAAACGGCGCAGCCCAACGCAACCGGATACTCGCCGCACGTCTCGGGCCCCCGGCGGTGACCCAGGTCGTCTTCGTCACCGTCGGCCTGCCGGTCGTCCTGAAGCATTTCCGCTCAAGCCCCCAGGAGTAGCCCCATGTGCTGTACGAGAGCCGAGCGCGCCCCGCCCCCGCACGCTCCACACCCAAGGAACCGCCGTGCCCTCCCCGCGCACCAGCGCGCCCTCGACCACCACCGGGTCGGACGCGCTCCTCCACCTCCTGTTCGGAGTCCTCGGCGCCGCCGTGGCCTTCGGCTCCCTCGCCTGGCTGACCGGAAATCTCACCAACACCCTTACAGGAAACGGGCCGTGGGTCCCGTTCCACGCCACCGACGCCCTGCTGCACCCTGACGTGCTGTGGCCGAACCTGAGCACCACCGCGCTGCTGGTCGGCGCCCGCGTCGTTCCCGGCATGCTCACCGTGGCCCTGATCACCACCGGAGCGGTGCTGTGGATGCGCTGGCGCGGCGGCTCCAAGTCCGGCCTCGCCCGCAAGGCCGACCTGGCGCCCCTGCTGGACAAGGAAATCGTCGCCAAGGCGAAGAGCCTGCGTCCGTCTCTGGGCGGCCGGGAGGGTAAAGAGGTCGCTCCCCCTGACCGTGGCATCCTGCTCGGCACCCTCGACCCCGGTCGTGCCGAGGTCCGTGCGTCCTGGGAGGACGTGATCGTCGCGATCATGGCCCCGCGCTCCGGCAAGACGTCCGGGCTCGCGATCCCAGCGATCCTCTCGGCACCCGGCCCGGTCCTGCTCACCAGTAACAAGGCCGCGAACGACGCCTTCACCGCCACTGTGGACGCCCGCGCCGAGGTCGGCACGATCTGGACTCTCGACCCCCAGCAGATCGCCCACTATCCCCGCGAGATGTGGTGGGACATCCTCGCCGACGCCCGCGACCTCGCCGGAGCGAAGCGCTTGGCCGGGCACTTCGTCACCGCGAGCGTGGACGAGTCCAGCGGATCCGACTTCTGGTCCACCGCCGCGAGCAACACCCTCGGCGCCCTGTTCCTGGCAGCCGCCAGCCACCGACGGCCGATCACCGACGTCCTGGCCTGGCTCGCCATGCCGGCCGACCGCACCCCGGTGGACCTGCTCACCGACGCCGGCCACGACGCGGTCGCCGCCCAGCTCCAGGGCACCGTCTCCGGCGCGACCGAGACCCGTGACGGCATCTACGAAACGGCGCGGCAGTACGCGAGCTGCCTGCTCGACCCCGACGTCGCCGCCTGGGTCACGCCGGACGAGGACCTCCCCGAGTTCCAGCCGATCGCCTTCGCCACCTCCCGCGACACCCTGTACCTGCTCAGCAAGGACGGCGGCGGCAGCGCCAGCGCGATCATCGCGGCGGCGGCCGATGCCGTGATGCGCGCGGCCGTGATCGTCGCCGAACGCTCCGGCGGTCGGCTCGACCCGCCCGCCCTGTGCGTCCTCGACGAGGCGGCGAACGTGTGCCGCATCTCTGACCTCCCGGACCTGTACAGCCACCTGGGCAGCCGGGGCGTGATCCCGATGACGATCCTGCAGTCCTACCGGCAGGGCCAGCGGTGTTGGGGCGAGGCCGGCATGGACGCCCTGTACTCCGCCGCCACCGTCAAGATCATCGGATCGGGTATCGACGACGCCGACTTCGCCGACCGCCTCAGCAGGCAGGTAGGCGACCACGACGTCCAGACCACCTCGGTGTCCACCAGCGAGGGCGGCAAGTCCACCTCGGTGAGCATGCGCACCGAGCGGATCCTGCCACCGGACGCGATCCGCGCCCTGCCCAAGGGCAAGGTGCTGCTGCTGGCCACCGGCATCCGGGTCGCCATGCTCAACCTCAAGCCCTGGTACAAGGAGCCCTCCGCCAAGGTGGTCGGCCCGGCCTCCGCCCGCGCCACGAAGGCGATCACCGAGCGAGCCCTCGCGAAGAACATCGGCCACGACGACCTCGGGCTGTCGGCATGAGCGCGCCCACGCCGCGTCCCCGGCAGCTGCCCCACTCTCCGGTCGTTCTGCGCAGCGGTCAGTGGTGGCTGATCGGAAGGACCGGCTCGGTCCCCGCCTCGGATCCCACCTTCACCACCGTCCTGGACGACTTCGCCCAGACGATGGCTGCTGCCGACCGGGCAGTCGCTGGCCTCCGCCTCCGGCAGAGCAAGCCCTCGGAACCTGATCCGGGAGACCGTCGATGAACCCGCTGCTGAGTGCCGAGCAGGCGGTTCTCGGCGCCGTGCTCCTCGACCCCGACCAGCTCTCGCACCTGGACTGGCTCGCGCCGGATCACTTCTACCGACCCGTCCACCAAGCGCTGTTCGGCGCGCTCCGCAAGCTCCGCAGCGACGGTCACCCCGCGCTCTCGGCCAATGGTCCGTTGCCACTGTCGTGGGTGACCGACGCGGTCGACGAGGCCGGCCTGCACGTGCGAGGGCTCACCGCGGCGTACGCCCACACCCTGGTCCAGGCGTGTCCACGCACCGAGCACGCCCCGGTGTACGGCCGCATGGTGCTGGAGGGGGCGATCCACCGCACCATCGCCCAGCACGCGATCCGTCTCCACCAGGCGGCTCGGGCCGACGCCGTCCAGGGCGAGGTCGAAGGAGCGCTGCGTACGGCGGACGTCCTGAACGGAGTGCTCACCGACCTTGCGCGCCGCTGGGGCACCGACCCCCGTCCGGCCGCGCCCACTGTCGCCTCGGCCGTCCCGCCACCGGTCCAGGCCGACCATGTCGCCGAGGACGAGCGGTTCCTCCTGGCCGTCCTCACCGAGCAACCGAGGGCCATGGACGAGGTGGTGGCCTGGCTACGGCCGGGCGACTTCGCCGACCCGGCCCACGGACAGCTCTACCGGTGCCTGAGCGCGCTGCACCACCGGGGCGAACCCATCGACCGGATCACCCTGCTCTGGGAGGCCCAGCGGCGCGGCCTTCTGGCCGACGGCACCCTGTCGAGCGAGCGGCTGACCGCCGTCTGCGACGGGATGGTCCCAAGCAGCGCCGACTGGTTCGGGCACCGGGTGATGCGCTCCTCGCTCACCCGCACCGCAGCCGCCTCCGCGCGTGCCATCCGGGCCCTGGCTGAGGACGAGACCCTGAGCTCCGGCCGGCTGATCAACCATGCCCTGCACACGCTCGGCCCGCTCGACGAGGTGCGTGCCCGCTGGGCGACCGCGAACGGCAGCTCAGCTCCGAAGCCCAGGGCCTCCGCTCCATCAGCGGGCGGACCGCCTCCCGCCCGGGTGCAGGCCGCCCGCGCCCGCAGCACGCCACACCCAGCCGCATCACCCCCGGCCCCGACCGGCCCCGTCTCCGCGTCGGCCGCCGCCCGGTCGCCCTCGCGCGGCCACTCCTGACACCTCACCACCCAGCACACCTTGCCTTCCTCTTCAGGGACTTCGCGTTGACTGACACCCCTCCCTCCGCTGCACTGGCCCATCGCGCCACGACGTCGGCCTTCGTCGCCCCGGCGCGTCCCCCGCTGATCGGGTCGCTCTGCTCGGGGTACGGCGGCCTCGACCTGGGCGTGCAGTCCGCCTTCGGTGGCACGCCGGCCTGGCACGCCGAGGTCGATCCGAACGCCTCGCGCATCCTGGCCCGCCACTGGCCCGGCGTCCCCAACCTGGGCGACATCACCACCGTCGACTGGTTCGCCGTCCCGCGGGTGTGTGTCCTGACGGCCGGCTTCCCCTGTCAAAGACGTCTCGGTCGCCGGCCGCCGGGCCGGACTCAACGCCCAGACCCGCTCCGGGCTCTGGCTGCACGTCGCCCGTGCGGTCCAGGCCCTCCGACCCTGCCTGGTTGTGATCGAGAATGTGCGCGGCCTCCTCACCTCACCCGCCGGTGCCCCTGGCGGCGTGGAACCCTGCCCGTGGTGTCTGGGAGACAACACAGGTCAGCCTGCTCTGCGGGCACTCGGTGTCGTACTCGGATCCCTGGCCGACATCGGGTACGACGCGAAGTGGCTCGTGCTTCGCGCCTCCGACGTCGGGGCCCCGCACCGCCGCGAGCGCGTCTTCCTCGCCGCCTGGCCCGCCGGACATCCTGCTGAAGACGCCGACCAGCAACATCGGCAGGAACGGCGGTTCGCAGCATCCGTCGAAGAGGAAGAGCGGGGGTCACGGGCCGAACCTGGCCGACGAGGTCGAGTGGCTGCTGCTGCCGACCCCGAAGGCGTCGGACGGGACCAAGGGCTCGCCGAACCAGCGGCACGGCAACGGCGACATGACCCTGCCCAGTGCGGCGGCGTCACTGCTGCCCACGCCGAGGGCCGGCGGCACGGGCACACCGGGCCGTCACCCCGGGAAGGAGTGGCGCCCTCCCCTGTCGGCGGTGGCCCTGCCGCTCTGGGCGGAGGAGTCGCCGGAGGCCGGGGAACAGACCGGCGATGGGGACCGTACGGAGCCGCCATCACCCGATGGGAGAGGCTCACCCGTCCCGCCCCGGCCTCCACGGACGCGGCTGGTCGGCTCCGCGCGGACTTCGTGGAGTGGATGCAGGGCCTCGACGCCGGCTGGGTCACCGCCACCCCGGGGCTCGGGCGTCCGGCACAGCTCACCGCGCTCGGAAACGGCGTTGTCCCGCAACAAGCCGCTCGGGCGTTGCAGTTGCTGGCACCAGCCTTCCCTCGCTGTCCCCGCTGCGCGGGCGAGTAGCGCTCCACTACCGCGTTTCTCCGGCCGGACCAACCCGCGGTTTCTCCGGATCCTCTCGGGCATGTCGCCGTCCCACAGATGGAGCACACCCCTATGCCCGACACCAGCCCGACCACCCCCGGCCCCGAGCCGTTCCGCGTCTCCGACGGAGACCTCGACGACCTCGCAAGCACCCTCGCCAAGACCATGGCCGAGGTCAGGCAGCACGGCGTCCTCCTCGACCGCCTCGGCTCCGAGCCCGAATCCGCTGCCGGCCAGCCGGCGGACGAGGCCCCGGAAGCCGAGGCGGCCGACGACAGGCAGGCCGACGGTCCCGCCTCGGTGTTCATCCTCGCCCTGGGCGGAGAGGCGTACGCCGTCGAGCTCGCCGCCCTCAGCGACTGGGTGAACCACCTCTTCCTCCCGGTGTACGGCCGGGAGATCAGTACGAGCCGTCCGTGGTGCGCGCAGTGGCACGAGCACCCCGAGGCCGTCGCCCGGCTCCACGCGCTCTGGCTCGCCTGGCAGCAGTTCACCGACGCGGAGGCCGGCCTGTCCGGCCCGTCGACCTGGCACCGCGACCACCTGGACCAGACGCTGGCGCACCTGCGTGCCCCAGACGGGCCCTTCGCGGCCTGCACGACGAGCGTGAGCCGCCCCAACCATCGTGTGCTGGCCACCCCGGCACCCGAGCAGACGGTGGTGACGGTGTGAACGCCTTCGACTTCGACCTCGCCGACCTCGTGCCCGCAGACGAAACCTCCGAGGACGCGATGGAGGCTTTCCTGGCCGGCGACCTGACGGTGCTGTCCCAGCACCACACCGCGCCCAACGGCTCCCACAGCTTCGTCCTCGCCCACGACCGGTCGGTCACGTGGGGGGTGCCCGGCGAGCCGCAGCTCGTTGCGATCGCAGTCGCACGGGATCTCAGCCGGTCCACGTTCACGTTCGAGACGAGCCGCCACGCCACGGCGTCCTTCGCCCAGAACTGGCTTGCAGAACGAGGCTGCCCGCTCGATCGAATCGCTCTGCGAGGTGGCGATTATGCCGAGCCCGCCGACGACCTCACGGTCCAGGTGGAACAGCAGATCCAGAGGTCGGGCACGCGCTACGAGGTCCTCGACACCTGTACCTCCGACCACGACCCCAGTGAGGCGTGGACGCTTGTCCGCGACTCCCGCGTCGCCCAGGCGCCGGTTCGTCTCTTCCACGAGGAGTGGGACCACGACGCCGGCACGTACACGGTGCGCGAGGGCGCCTTCGCCGACGTCGGTGCCGCCCAGACCTGGCTGGACGAGCGCAGCGGGCCGCTGCCCGAGCCACCGGAGTACAGCGATCACGACGGCGCCGTCGTCCGGGCCCGCATCGCCCGCATCGCCCTCGCCCGGTCGGCCGGTGCCTCCGCGACGCCGCGGACCGGCCTCGACGCACCCCGCACGACCCCGGCGGGACCGGTCCAGCGTCCGGTACGGGGGAGGCTGCTGTGAGCCGCGCCCGCTTCGCCTTCGCCGCGCACCCCGACGCCATCGCCGACCTGCGGCAACTCCCCGACGAAATTCGCGACCTGGCGCTGCTGGAGCTGCAGAACCTGGTCCACGGCAGCGACGACTGCCTGCCGTTGAATGGGCGTCTCGCCGGCTTCCACAAGGTCTACGTCGACCCCTCCGTCGCCTACCGGATGGTCATCCAGTTCCGCCCGGCCCCGCCGACCTCGACCCACAGTCGCGAGATCTACCTCGTCGCCGCCGGCAGCCGCAAGGACTACGCGGTCTATCACACGGCCCACCTGCGCACCGGCCCCCGACAGAACGTCGAGACGGCTTCCGCCACGGAGGCCCGCGTGCAGGCCGCCCGGTCCCGGTCGTCCGCCACCCTCGGCCGGGTGACGGCAAGCCACGCAGATCCTCCGACAACGGTGCCTCCCCCGGCTGCTGCGCCCCGAAAGGTTTCCCAGCGATGACCACCGACCGCACCCCGCTGACCCGTACAGAGCTGGCGGACCTCCTCACCGATGCCGCGCAGAGCGTCTCCGGCATCCTCACCGCCGAGTACCCGACGGCCGCCACCCGCTCCTACCTGCACCCCGTGCTGGGCGCACTGGCCGCCGGACCCCGGGTGGTCGGCGAGCTGAACGACCGACTCGAAGAGTTCGTGGCTGCCGAGCCGCGCCCCGCCACGCCGGCGGGCCTGTTCGCCCTGGCCTCCTACGCCTCCGCGCTGGGGTGGCTCACCGAGTCCCTCGCCGAGCTGACCGCCTCGGTCGACGAGATCTGCACCCGCGTAGGCATCCCCACGGAGCCCAGCGACCCGGCCGTCGCCGCGTCGGGCGACACCGAACGGGACGACGAGTTCGACTTCGCATTCAGCGCACTGGAGCTGCAGGCGATCCGCACCGCGGCCGAGGCCGCCGGTCTCGCGCCGGACGACTACGTCGAGGTCCTCTCCCAGTCGCTGCTCGCCGCTTCCCGGATCACCGACGCCTGCATGGAGATCTCCAGTGGCCTGCTCGAAGACGCCGCGTACGTGCTCGACGAGGCAGGCGACCAGATCTGGCTCGGCGACGGGCCCAAGGGCCTCCCCACGCTGGTCCGCTCTTTGCTCGCCCGGATGGAGGCGGCGGAGTGAACCCGTACGACGCGACCACGCACCCCGGGACCCACCTCGTCGCCGAGACGCTCGGCGTCACCGGAGTCAGCACACTCAACACCACGTACCACCTCGGTGATCCGCTGTACCGGGCTGCGACACAGGTGATCGGCGCTGCGTACGAGTTGGACGAACTGCACAGCCGGGTGACGCACGCGGCCAAGGACGCTCTCCGGCTACTCGAACCCGTCGGTCGCGGTGAACTCGACGGCGCGCGGGTGTCGTACGCGCTGCTGCGGACCGCGGTCCCCGGACTCGGAGACCTTCTCGCGCAGCAGGACCGAGCCTACGGCCAGCTCGTCGAGTCCATCTCCGCCTACCGGTGTCTTCTACTCGCGCCGGATTCGGCTCAGCGCTCGACGAACAAGGGCCTAGGGCCGGCCCAGAGGACGACTTCCGACCGGGATGACGACTGGGTCGTCGCGAGGGAGCGCCGACTCGTGGCTCTCGAAGCCGTTGAGGCCGGCGACGTCCGGTTCCGCCGGACCGCGATCGGCGAGGACGCGTACGTCTCGTGGGAGAAGATCCAGCGACAGGCCCCAACGATCTGGCCAGAGACCGTGCAACGGCTGGTCGCAGAGGGGCTGTTGCACCAGGACACCAGCGAGGGCCTGTACCGGCCCGGCCAGCTCCTCTCGCTCACACCGCAGGGCGAAGCCGCCCTGCGTGACGCTCGCGCGACGACGACCCGTGTGTCCGCCGCCCTCGGCCGCAGCATCACCCCGACCAGCTCCGGCGCCCTTGCTCACTCAGCCGCCGCACCCGTCGCCAGGACGCCCCCACGTCCTCCCGCTCCCGCTGACCCCACCCCGACAGGACGCCACTATGCCCGCCCCCGCACAGCCCCCCGCCTTCTCCATAGCTGCGATCGACGCTCAGCGCGTCGAGGATGCGCTTGCCCGGATCGGACCGAAGTGGACCACCTGGGCGGCGATGACCCTGGCCCAGGAGAACCGTCCCATGCGCGTGCGCGACGTCGCCGCCCAGCTCCCCTTCCTCAGCGAGCAGTTCGTCGGCAAGCGGCTGGCCACGATGCACGCTGACGGACTGGTGACGCGAGACGACGACCGTCGCGGGGCGCCGTACCGACTCAGCGCGCTCGGCACGTCTCTGGCTCCCGTACTGCGCACGGTGTCGGACTGGTCCCGCGCCTACCTGCCGCAAGGCCGGATGGCCGAAGCCGAACGTGTCGAGGACGCCCTGCGCCGGCTGCGTCCTCGGCACTCGACCGCCGTGATCCAGGTTCTCGACTCGGGCGGCGGCCCGATGCGGTTCGTGCACATCGCTGAGAAGGCCGGTCTGGACAATGGCCTCGCGCGGCAGCGGCTCCTCCGGCTTCAGGCCGACGGCCTGGTCGCCCGGACGGGCCCTCGACACGGTGACCCCTACGTGCTGGTCGATGCCGGCCAGGCGCTGGGGGCCGTCTACTCAAGTGTCGAGCACTGGAGCGAGCCCGTCGCCCTGCGGAGGGCCGCGTCGGTCCCACGTCCGGCAGCGACGGCCACGCGCTCCCACGCCGGCGTCCCGCTGGGGGCGGGGACGGACGGTGCCCGGACCGCGGCGGCCCTGCGGCGGAGCGCCGCCGCGCCGAACGTCATGTTCAGCCACGCGCCCCAACCGCAACCGCGGGTGCCGGCGGCCGTGGCCGCCCAGCCGGCACCGGGCCGGGGTCGGTGACGGTCGTGAGAACCAGAAACCACTCGTCGCTGCCACGGCGTCCACGTGCGCTCAGCCGCTCGTCCTGCCGCGCACGCGGGCGTGTTCCCCTCCTTCACTTCCGGAGCCTCGACCATGCACGCCCCTGATGACCCGAACCGGTACCAAGAGGTGCTGGTCAGCCCCATGTATCTGGCCGGCTCCAACGGGACCGGCGAGGCTGGATTCACCCCCGTCGCCCACTGGCCACACCACTACCTCGACGAGGGGCCCTGTCAGCTCCTCGTCACCTCGCCCGACCAGCGGATCAGGATCGGCTGGTTCGGCGACGACTTCGAGCTGTGGAAGATCAGCGCGGCTACCGAGGCCGCCTCCGCCACCCGCTGGACCGCCACCTTCAACCACGTCACCCCAGCCGAGATCGTCGCCGGTCTCACCACCGCGCTGGCCCACGACTACGCCGAGGCCGACACCTACGAGAGCAACGGACGCTTCCTGGCACACCCTTCGGTCTACTGGGCTGACGCCGTCCGACCACTGACGGATGCCGGCTGGACGCGCGGCATCCCCGACTCGCCCGGCATGATCGAGATCGTCGCCCCCGACGGCCAGGCCGGCGCCGTTATCGACAGGCGCGACCACGGCCCGGACGACGAGACCGTCACCCTGTGGGCCGGTCCACCGGGGTGGGGCACTCGGGCGGAGGCCGTGTTCACCGCTCGCACCCCGTCCCACCTGATCGCCGCGACAGCGGCCGTGATGGCGGAGTCGGCCCCGGTGATCCGTGAACGGCACCAGATCGACCGGCGGATGCAGCACCTGGTCACGATGACCCCGGTGACCTCGGTCATGCCGACCGCCGACGCTCAGGTCTCCCGCGCTCCGACCCCGCTGGACGTACGCCGTACGGCGGTCACCCAGGCCGTCCACCGTGCCGCGCGGGCTCCGCGCACGGCAGCCGATCTCCGAGTGATGGCCGCCCGGAGCCGCTCCGCGGGTGCGGTGCAGAACCGCTCGGGCAGCCTCGCGCCCACAAACACCGTCCGGCTGCCGACCGGTCCCTCGGCGTCACGGCACGGCCGCTGACTCCGGCCGCCCCAGACCTCTCCGGGATACCGCACCACCCGAAACCGTCCCTGCACAACGGGAGTTCCGTCATGCCCACCACCACCATGCTCGACCAGGCGACGGCCATGATCGAGGAAGCCTGGGGACGGCCCATCGAGGCTCTGGAGGTCCTCGCAGTCCGCCGCCCCAGCGAGGACCCGCTCCTGCGCTCGGCCATGCACACCCGTACGGCCCTGGCCATCACCGACAACGCGGTGACCGCCCACCAGGACCGTCTGCACGCTCTGACCCGACGCGGGTACGTGCCGGACTTCTACGAGCTGGACCGGATCACCGAATCGGCGGCCAGCCTCCGCGTCGCCCACGCGGAGAGCCGTGCGTACCTCCAGGCGATCAGGCGTGTGGTCGAGGCTCGTGAGGCCGCCGCGCCCGTGGCCGAGGCCCCGACGGTCCGGCTGGCCCAGGCCGCTGTCGCCCGCTCCGGGCAGGCACCGCACGCCTCGGGCCGCGTACCCGAACCGTCCTCTCCGTCGGCCGTCGTCGGGCCACCGGTGCCCACCACGGGGCCACGTCGCTGAACGGTCAGCGCGGGCCCTCGTCGCGGTGGGCGTCCTCGGCGCGGAGGCCCACCGCGCGGGCCAGCTCCTCCATCGTCAGCTCGACGCGCCGGCCTTCCGCGATCCGGCGCTCCACCAACTCCTCGTCCGGCAACCGGTCGGGCTGCGCTCCGACGCCCCACTGGCCGTCGGCGACCATCACGATGTCACCCACGGTCCACGGCCGCCCGGCTGCGCAGATCTTGCGCTCCAGCCCGGCGCCGTCCCGGTGTCTGCTCGCCTCGGCCATTCCTGCTCCCCCTTCGGTCCCGTGCGGCCCGTCGCCGCAACCCCGGTACGACAACCGTGGCCGCCGATCCATTCCCGGCCTCCAGTCACCCGCTGGCGACCTCGAGTTCGCCCACGGCAGACGTCATCCCTGGGGAAACGACTACGTACTTCGGCACGCTGCATGCCAACGTACGGGTGTCGGGAAAACCGCAGGTCAACGAAGGGATCGTCCAACCGTGAGCACCTCCGCCACCCTCCTGCCCGCCGCCGTCCGCCCCGCAGCGAACGACCACCACTGGCTCTCCTCCGACCACTGCGCCGGTCCGGTGCTCGATCTCCTGGGCGCCCTGGGTTGGGCAATCGTCGACACCCAAGAGGCCAACGTCCACGCGACCAGTCCCGACGGCCGTGTCTACGTCGGCTGGCTCCCCGAAGACCCGGCTGCGTGGAAGCGCGACATCGTCTGGCACGTCCGGGTGCAGCCCACCGACGACACCCCCTGGGTCCAGGAGTTCGGTCTCCACACTCCGTCCGAGGCCGTCGCCGGGTTCCTCGCCGCCCTGGTCACCCATTCCTCGCGCTGACCGCCGGGCAGGCCCCTTCGCCCTTCTTGCCGGCTGCCTCGTCACCTCCCACCGCTCTCGGAGATTCTTTTGCCCCAGTACCTGACCGTCGGCCACCTGCTCCGCCAGCTCCAGGAACTCGACCCCGACCTGCCGGTCCGCCTCGCCGTCAACCCCGACTTCCCCTTCGCCCACTACGTGGGAGCCGACATCATCGTCCGCGACGGAACGGCGTACATCGCCGACGACGGACAGGAGGGCTACCTCCCGGTGGGGGCACGCGACGCCTTCGCCTGGACCTGACCAATTCCTTCAACACCACGGAGGCTCCTATCTCGTCGCGGTCTCACCCCTCGCTTCTCCTTCCGCTGCACGACCTCGCCGTACGCCCCATGCCGGACGGCGTGCGCGGCGCGCTTATCCGGCGCATCTCCACCCGGCACGACGGCCCCCTCGACATCACCTGGCTCGCCGCCGGAACTCCCGGACTCCCCCTCGGCCGCATCCGTCTGCACTGGGAGCCCGCAGCTCGGCCAAGCATTCGCGCCACTCGCCGCACCAGCATGGTCGGCTTCAGATTCTGTTCCACTCTCAGCAGGCAGCTGACTGCAGACCACCAAGCTGAGAATCCCGTGCCTCCGCCATAGCTCGGCGCAGGGTCGCGGTGACGACCGCGAGGGCTTCCCCAGCAATCAGCACATTGCCCGCCCGACGGTGTGATGTGAGGTTGCGGTGAGGGGCATCGCCGACTGGCACGGCAACGGGCGGGGAAGCCTCTGGCCCGTCGGCCTCTCACCCCGCCAGCCCGCCAAGCGCTGCCGTCACGGCCGTGGCCAACATCAGCGTCGCGGCGAACGCGGCGGCTGCCCTGCCTACAGCCGCCGGATACGATGCCCCGTCCCGGCGGGCCAGATACCCGGCGCCTATCCCGGCCAGCGCTCCGAACAGCACCGCCAGCGCACAGCCGACCAGCACCATGAACACCTGCACAGACATAGCCCGTCGCTCCTTCACAATCTGCGGTTGACGAGTCGAATGTGGTGCAGCAGATGTCCGTCATGGGCCGCGCGAACAATGACGGACAATGACCGACACTCAGCACAGCGCATCGCGAAGGGAAGCGAATGACCGGCGACCAGCCAGAGACGCAGGAGTTCGGTGGCCGGGAATCGGCGCTCGCCGAACTGCGTGACCGTCTCAATGCGGCTCGTGCCAAGGCCCAATGTGACCAGACGCAACTGGCCAAGCGAGCACAGCTTGCGCGCTCGACCGTCAACCAGGCCCTCAGCCACACCGCGCCCGCCCCCAGCGTGAACACCATCACCGCTCTGGCAAAGGCATTACGACTCGATCCAGACCCACTGCTCGCACTGCTGCGGACAGCGCGGAGCACGCCGTCTTCTGAGGTCCTCAGGGACTGTGAAGCTGACGACGTCCCTGGACGCCCGATCACGGCATGTGACCCGCTGGAACTCGAAGTTCATCCGGCAGCCGCCCCAACTGCGCAACTGGCCTCACGCCCCCAGCGCGCAGCTCTACCGGCGTACGTGCCCAGGCCGCACGACGATCGCCTTGCCGAGATCGTCCGCGAGGTGAAGGCCGGCCAGAGCCGCATGGCTGTCCTTGTCGGCACCTCCTCCACAGGAAAGACGAGAGCGTGCTGGGAGGCCATTCAGCCCCTTGCAGAGGAAGGTTGGCTGCTATGGCACCCCTTCGACCCCACCCGCGCCGAAGCCGCCATCGCCGGACTGCAGCGTGTCCGTCCCCGAACCGTGATTTGGCTCAACGAGGCCCAGCATTATCTCGGGGCGCGCCAAGGCTCAGGGGAACATCTCGCCGCCGCACTCACCACGCTCCTCCAAGACCCTGCCCGCGGTCCCATCTTGATCCTAGGCACGCTGTGGCCTGACTACGCCGATGCCTACACCGCCCTCCCGAGGCCCGACGCGGAGGACTCACATCCTCAAGTCAGGGCGCTTTTGAACCACCGCCGACTTGATGTCCCGGACCGGTTTGACGCTGCCACGCTGGACAAGGCCCGGACAGCCGCCGTGAACGACGACCTGCTGCTTCAGGCGCTGGAGCGCGCGCCCGATGGCTGCGTGACGCAGGACCTCGCCGGGGGCCCCGAGCTTGTCCACCGGTACAACTCGCTAGCCCCGGCTGCCCGCGCCGTCGTGACCGCCGCCATGGACGCGCGCCGCCTCGGCATCGGCCTACACATCCCCCACGGTTTCCTTGCCGACGCGGTGGAGGGCTACCTCACAGACGTCCAGTACGACCTGCTTCCCAGCAACTGGTTCGAACAAGCCTTGGCCGACGCAAGCCAGCTTGTACGTGGCAACCTCGCCGCGCTGCGTCGAGTCCGCCCCCGACCATCACGTCGGCTCGGTCTCGCCGAGGCGCCCACCCCAGACAGCGTGTGCCCTGTGTATCGGCTCGCCGACTACTTGGAGCAGCACGGCCGCACCACACGACGCATGCAGTGCCCACCTGAGTCGTTCTGGCACGCGGCGTGGGTGCACATGGACAATCACGAAGACCTCGGCCGGTTGGCCGAGGCGGCCCTGGCTCGCTACCGGCTGCGCTGGGCCTTTCTCCTGCACCAACGCTCTGGTTGCTACCGCGACCTGGGCGAGGACTGCGTGAGTAAGTTCGTCGTAGCTCAACTGACGGGCGCGGCTGCCGAGGCCGTCGCAACGTGGGCTGCTGAAGAAGGGGAGACGTGGGCCATGCTCCACCTGGCGCGGGTGAGCTGGCGTAACAATGACCTAGAAACAGCCGAGGTCTATGCCCGACGAGCCGCCGATGCCGACGATCCCGAGGGCCTGTACTACCTAGGGCACATCCGGGAAGACGCAGGCGACCGTGAGGGGGCCAACGAACTTATCTGCCAGGCAGCCGATCACGGACACGAACAGGCGCTCCTACTCCTTGCTGACGCCTTCCACGCAGAGGGAGACACGGTCAATGAGATGGACGCTGTCCGTGACGCGGCCGAGCGAGGCAGCCTCGCGGGCCTTGGGCGCTTCCTCACACTGCTGCAAGAGGAAGGCGACGAGGAGCAGTTGACGCGGGTCGGATGGCAGGTCGCTGTCGCGTGTGGCCTCCCCGGAATGCTCTGCTACGCGGGCGTGAGGCGAAATGCAGACCACACCAGTGCACCTGAGGACATCGTCCACAACACCGTCGGTGGACCAGGTCCCGTCACACTCACCCGGATCGCTGAGGAGTTGTACCACCGAGGGGATAAAACCGCAGCCGCCGACTTTACTCTTGAAGCTGCGGCGGTGGGGGAGGCAGAGGCGTGGGGTGAACTCGTCGAACTCCGCCTCAAGGCGGGAGATGCGGCGGGAGCAGAGAAATTCGCAAGGAATGCGGCTGCAGCAGGCGACACGCTCAGCCTGCTCATAGTGGCCGAGGCCCACGAGGAAGCTGGCAATCCCGCAGCAGCCGAGGCCCTGGCGCAGGAGGCAGCTGCCGTAGGAGACACCGACGCTCTGCTGACCCTGGCGGACTTCCGGATGAACGCCGGAGACTCGGCAGGTGCCGAGGCGCTGGCCCTGCAAGCAGGTCGTCTGGGCAATACCGAGGCGCTACTCTGGGTCGCCGAGCAACGCGAGAAATCGGGAGACATCAACGGCGCCGAGAAGTATGCGCGTCAAGCCGCTGACGGCGGAGCCTTCAGTAACCCAGGTTACTCACACGTAACATACGGTGAATGGCTACCTGCCCAAGTAGCCGCACAGTGGCCTTACGGCCTCGACCCGGACGGCACACCCTCCACCGCCTGGCACCTCTCCAGATAACACCAACACGCTCGATTCCAATCATCCTTCGCCGGTCTGCCAGCACTGTACCCACTCCAGGAACCCCCGGAAGTCTTTGCGGGCGCGGGGCTGGCGTCTGCTGTATGGGGGCAATTCCGCTCACTACCCCAGGTAGGTGCCGGCAAAGACGCCGTCGAAGCCGAGCGCGATCAGCCCCTGTTCGATACTGGGGTAAGCCGTCCCATCCGCGATGTCGATCATGGTGTCGAAGTCGGCGCGGCTGATCTCGGGTTCGAGCCACTGGTCGCCGCATCGGCAGCGGATCCAGACGTTGCGGCCGTGGCTGATGAGCAGCCAGTCGCGTCGGGCCTGGCAGGCGGAGCACATCACGGGGATACCGCCGAGGGCGAGTTCGCGTGAGTGGCCGACGCAACGAATTGCGCCAGGACCGTCGGCCGGCCGCGTCTCGTACTGGAGCTGCAGCAGAGGGGCGGTGCCGGTGGGGAGGACGGGCAGCGCGGATGCCGGCTCCGTGGTGCGGTCGGTGGTTCTGAGCACGAGCGTCATCTCCCGGTCGTGAGTCCTGTTTTCATCCCTGACAGCCGGTGGAACCGGCTGCCCAGATATTTCGTGGCGTCCGGTCAGCCAGTGGCCGCCTGTCCGGACGAGCTGGTCAGCGACGTGGCGGGCGGCGGTCGTGGTCCGGGACAGCCGGGCGCGGCGCCGCTGCTGGGGCGTTCCGTTCGATGGTGCGGCTGGTCGAGGTCTTGGCCTGGCGGGTGCCGGCCTGTGGGCGGGGCGGAGCTTCGCCGGGGTGTGCGGGCAGCTGCGCTATGCGGCGAAGGCGCCAGACCAACACGTCGTTGACGTCCTCGGCGGTGTCGAGTTCACGCATGTCGATGGCCTGTCGCAGGAGGGCTTCGGGGTCGTGGCCCGCCTGCTCGGCCTGGGCGAGGGTGGCGACCAGGGCGTCGGTCCTCGTCGCCATGCCGCCCGCTCGTACGTCCTGCTCTGGCAGAACCGCGCGAAGAGTGGCTTCGTGCGACCGGCGTTGGGACTCGGGGAGGGCGCGACCTTGGTCGTGCAGCACCCGAATCGGTGTGGCGGCGGCCTGGTGGTAGGCGGTGCGCAGGTGCTCGGCGGCCTGTCGGGAGGCGTGGGCCTGCTGGGCGTGACCGCGGGCGGAGTGCCAGCGGGCGGCGGCGAGGGTGACCAGGACCAGGGTGGAGACGAGCATGGCGGTGGTGCCGCCGTCCTCGCCCCTGCCGAGCGCGCCGCCGGCCTGGACGATGCCCCGGGCGGCCGAGCGGAGAGCCCGGGTGTCGGCGAGTTCGGCGCGAACGTGGCTGCGGGTCGCCCGCTCGAACGCGCGAGCGGCGGCAGCCAGCTCGGCGCGGGTGGCGGCCGGGGAAGTCTGGGCGACCGCGTCCAGGAGTTCTCCGACGCCGACGAGCTGGGCGGCGGCTTCGCCGTCGTCGTCGCGGTCCAGAAGAACGGCGGAGCGTTCGGCGATGCCGGTGGCGCTCCGGCGTGCACCGGCGGGCGGAGACCAGTCCGTCCGGCCGCCGGTGGCCGAGGGCGTTGTCCGCTCGACGGTGCCGTCGGTCAGCCGAAGGCGGATCTTCGGCAAGGAGAGGTCGGGGGCCAGCTTGGAGCCGGGGTACCAGACCGGTTCGCCGTGGCGGTTGCGGTCGCCGGGCAGGGCGACGTTGTAGCCGATGGCGTCGCCGGACGGAGCGGTCCGCGTCTTCACGCGCAGGCCCGCCTCCCGGAGCCGGGTGAAGAACTCCTCTTCGGTGGCCGCGCCGGCGAGGGCCTGGCGGACGGCTTCGCGGAGCGTCTCGCGGGGGGCTTCGGGACGGCCGGTGCGCTCGGCCTTGAAGCGTTCGGCGCTGGTGGGGGTCTTGGCTCCGGTCCCGTCGCCGGGCTTGAGGCGGCGCAGACGCATGTCCTTCTCGATGCGTCGGCATTCCGCCTGGGCCTTCTTGAAGTCGTAGTTCATCCTCGGGCGGCGCAGGTCGCCTCGGACCATGGTGGCCAGGATGTGGATGTGGTCGTCGGCGTGGCGTACGGCGACCCATCGGCAACCGTCCGGGTCGCCTTCGGGGGCGAGGTTGACGGCGTGGACCAGGCGGCGGGCGACGGTGTTCCACTCGGCGTCGCTCAGGGTCCGGTCGCCAGGGTCGGTGCGGACCGAGCAATGCCAGACGTGCTGGGTGGGCGCGCTGTCGCCGGCTTGCTTGACCCGCAGGTCCAGAGCGGCGGAGAGGCGGGCGAGGGTGACCTTCGGATCGGGATCGAAGCTGGTGTCGCGGCCGGGGTCGGGGGCGAAGCCGTCCCAGCTCCCGACGAGGTGGGGGTCGACGTGCTCGTCGCGCTTGCCAGGGCCGTACAGGTAGACGAGCAGGCCGTGGGTTCGCGAGCCGCGCCGGACCTTGGGAACCATCAGGTTCGCCTCCTCACCAGGGCGTCGGCGGCGTCGTCGACGCGGGCCAGGAGCCGGGTCAGGATCGCGAGGGCGTGGTCGAGTTCGCCGGGAAGGGGCTGTCCGCCGGCGTTGTGGACGTGGGCGATCTGGTTGATGTTGTTGCCGATCCGGGCCAGGGCGGTTCGCAGGGCGGCGAGTTCGTCGATGGCGCTGTCGAGACGTTCGTCGGTGTGCAGGGCGGTCGAACCGCGGGCGGCGGCGAGGCCGGCGGTGGCGAGGAATCGGGCGACGGTGATGCCGCGCTGCGTGGCGGCGACGACGATCTCGGCGTGCTCGGTGTCGGAGAGGCGGGTGGTCGTCTTACGGGTGCGCTCGCTCGGGTTGCGGCGGCGACGGCGCGGTGTGCGGTCGGGAAAGGCGGGCGTGCTGGGGCGCGGCTGCTCGCGGTGGTCGTCGCGGTCGGCTTCTCCTCCCGTGACCGGTGTTCCCTGGTGCCGGTTGCCCGGCTGGTCCCCGTGCGCCCTCGCTCGGGGGCCGGCCGGGTCTCCCCTGCCCTCCTGAGCGGGGGCAAGTGCGTACGACGGGCCGTAGGACCGTCGTACGCGACAACTTGCTCCGCCTGGAGCCGAGTTGGGGTCACGCTGCGGTCCGGACGTGGTGGCCGCCGGGTCGTTGGCGGTCACCGGCCCGTCTCCGCGTCCTGCTGGTGGACGTCGCGGACGATGTCCTCGATCCAGTCCATGGCCAGGACCGGGTGGTGCAGGGTCCAGGGGCGGCTGTGTCGGCACCGTTGCACGGTCCAGGTGTTGTCGGGACCGGATTCGGCACGGTGGAGGTGACCGCGCTGGTGCAGGACGGTCAGCCAGGTGTCCACCTCGGCAGGGGTGGCGGGGTTCGTGCGCATGGCGGTGCTCTCCGGTTCGCGGGAGGGGGTCGTGGGGCGGGGTGCCCGGGGCGGGTGACCGGCCGCGGTGTCCGGCTCGGTCACCCACCCCTGGGGTGTGCGGTCAGTTCCGGGCGGTGGTGACCGACTGTCCGTGCTGCTGGCGGAGCTGGACCATCAGGGCGGTCAGCGTGTCGCTGGACAGCGGGATCTGCTGACCGCGGATCGCCTGGGCGACCACCTTGCGGGTCAGTTTGTCCTCGGCCCTGACCGCTGACCGGGCGATCTCCAGCAGTTCCTCGGTGTCCGGGTCAGGTCGCCGGCCACCCGTTGTCCGAGGGCCGCGGGCAGTGACCGGTGGCGGAGTGACCGGCGGGAGGTCGGCCAAGTGACCGGTGACCGGCTCAGTGACGGCCTCTCGGGCACTGACCGCCGGGGTGGTGTCCGACTGTCCGCCCAGGTCAGCGGCCTTGGGCTCCCGGTCAGGGTGACCGGTGTCCGGGCTGCTGCTGTCCGCTGGGGTACTGCCCCCGGTCAGTGTCCGGGCCTCTGGTGCCTGCTCGTCCGGGGACAGGCGGGGCCGGTCGGTCAGGGCGGTGACCGGCTGTCCGGCGCCTACCTGACCGGGCTGCGGCTGCGGCCGACCGGCCCGGTCAGTCCGAGTGACCGGGATACGCTCGGGGTGGCCGGCCTGACCGAGGTCATCGCGGTCACTTCGGTCACTGCCCTTGACCGGCCCCCGGGCGATGAGGATGTACAGGTGCACCGCTCCGGCCAGGGCCAGCGGGGCGATGGTGGACAGCACCGCGACCACCGTGTCTCCGAGCCGCAGCCCGGTGACCGAGGTGCTCTCTTCGTTGAGCCTGACCGCGTGCAGCGCGTTAGCCCAGATGCTGGCGGCGGTGGCCGTGCCGAAGAGCGTCCAGACGTAGAGCCGGGCGCGCAGCGGTGCGTCGCGCAGGACCAGCAGGGCCCGGACGCCGTACGCGATGAACCCGTCGATCACCAAGGGGAAGAGGTAGGTCAGCAGCCCCCGGACGTGGACGGCGACGGCCATCTGCTGCAGGGCGTCGTAGGACAGGGCGCATCCCGCACCGCCGAGGGCGATGACGACCGCTCGGTCCCACCGGGTGACGTGCGCCGTGCTCGGCGCGCCGGCGGTGCTCACGCCGCCGCTCCGAAGTCGTCGCGGCCCAGATGCCTGCCGTCGGTCTCGGAGGATGGGGTGCTCTTCGTGGTCTGCTCCAGGTCTCGGTTGCGCAGGGCTCGGCGGGTTTCGCGGTAGAGCTTCTGGGCGTGTTCCTCGCTGATCTTCAGGAGCCGGGCCAGGCGCTGTTCGGTGAGGCCGTGGCGGTAGGCGGCGCGGACGACCGCGCGACGCTCGGCCTTGGTGAGGTGGACGTCGCGCCCGGCGACGGTCGCGTTGACGCGGCTGTAGTCGAGGCGGTTGGCGAGCTTCTCGTGCAGCGGCGCACGCTCCTCCTCGGTCATCCCGCCACGGATGCCGTGGGTGTCGCCGCCTTCGAGGGCGGCGTCCAGGCAGGTGCGGCGGACCGGGCACTGGCCGCAGAGCGACTTCGCTGCGGTGATCTTGACGGTCTCGTCGGGCTCGGGGAAGAAGAGTTCGGGGTCCACCGGGTTGTACTCGGTGCTCTGGCAGACGGCCTGCTCCTGCCAGGTGTGGTCGCCGAGCGACCGGTGGCGGGCAGGGCTGATCGTCGTGGGTGTCATGCGGTTGCTCCGATCGCTCTCCGCGCGCGGTGGGCGTCGGCGGAGAGGTGTTGCTGGGTCGGGAAGTACATGGGGTGGCTCGCCGGGTGCGCAGCCCGGCGTGGCGGCCTGCGGCGGCTCAGGCGGCGTGGGGCCGGCGTCTGCGGTCGACGGGCTCGAAGGTGACGCGGGTGGTCATCTCGGCGAGACGGGAGGCGACCCGGTCCCCGAGGTGTCCGCGGAGGTCGCGCATGGCGAGGTTGCTGGTGATCAGCGTGGGGAGCATCAGGTTGTACCGGCGGTTGACCAGCCGGTAGGTGATCTCCTCGACCCACTCGGAGGTCTTGGCCGCGCCGAGGTCGTCCAGGATCAGCAGCGGGCAGCGACTGACCGTCTCGAGTCCGCGTTCGGTGTCGTGTCCGGGGCGCGGGCGCAGGTCCGCGTAGAGGTCGGCGGCCGTGGTGGCCCGCCACCTGGCTGCGATGCCCGCTTCGACGAGGGTTCGGACCGCGCCGTACACCTGGTGGGTCTTGCCCGCGCCGGTGACGCCGGCGAGGAGCAGGCTGGGGCCGGTGGTGATCTCCCGTCGCGCGCCGGGGTTGGGTGCCTCGGCCCGCGCGATCACGTCGCGGGTCCAGGCCAGTACCTCGGGGTGGTCGGCGCGGGCGGTCCGGTAGCGCGGGGGCATCCGGGCGTCCAGCAGGCCCAGCGGGGTGTAGGGCCGGTCCTCGTCCGGGGCGTCGGGGAGGTGCTGTGGGTTCATGCCCCGGGCGGTGAGGATCCGCTGCAGTCGCTGGAGGGCTCCGGCGCCGAGGAGCTCGGGCTCGCGGCTCATCACAGCTCCTCCGCGTAGGCGGCGGCCGCGTCGACCGGGTTGGTCCACGCTCGGTGCGTCGCACCGGGTCGGGATCCCGTCTGGGCGGGTACGCGGGCGTTCATGGCGTCGTTCACCAGGCTCGGCAGCCGCGAGGGATGGCCCTGGATCTCGGCGTAGCGAGCGAGGCCGGCGCGGATGTGGTCCACGTCGACGCCTTCGGCGAGCAGTTTCTTCAGCAGGCGCCCGAGGTGTCCGAGGACGTCACCGGGCGGGCGCTGGGTGCAGGAGCCCACGTACTCGGCGAGGAGGTTCCCGGCGGTGACCGTGCCGTCGGGCGCTGTGCGCCCCGTAGGTGAGGACGATCCAGGATCCATGATCCTGGATCCGGACGTCGAGGCTTCGGCAAGGTTTCGGGGAGGGTTCGTCGAAGCCTCTGCGAACCGTCCTTGACCTGCGGGTTCCCCTCCCGCTGGAGAGGCCGTCCCGCTGGTGTCGGGATGCGTGTCGTCGCCAGTGCCCGGCGCCGTGGTGCGGTCGCTGTGCGGACGTGCGAGCTGTGCGGGGTGCGGGTCGACGACTCGGTGAGGGTTCGCCGAGGGCTCGTCCAGTGCTCCCCGGGTGTTCGCCTCGGCCTCGACGCAGACTCCCTTGCACGGGCCGCACCTCTTGTCTCTGTTGTGGGAGACACAGACCGGGAACCGGGACTGGCTGGGCCGGTCGATCTTCTGGTGCTCGTACCAGCCGGTGATGTGGAGGTAGCGTTTGCCGTCGCAGCCGGTGTACCGACAGATCAGTCCGGCGTCGGCGAGCTGCTGGAGGTCCTCCTCCACGTGCACGGGGGTGTGCTCGGCGCGCAGCGGCCACAGGAGGCCGGCGATGATCGCCGGGTTGTCCCGGTGCCGCCCGTGGTCGTCGGACTGGGTGAACAGGCCGACGTAGGTGACGACCGCGGTGACCGAGCAGGCCGCGACCCGTTCGTTGACGAACAGGTCGGGCTTGACCGTCCGGATGCGGGCCATCAGCGCTCCCGGCGGGCTCGACGACGCTGGAGCCGCCGACACCGGCCCCGCTCCGAGGATGCCGGGATTCCCCTGCTGGGTGGGCGCATGTGATACTCCGTCCTCGTGGACGGGGCTGCGTGGTTGCCGCCTGCAAGCTTGGCCACGCGGCCCCGGATCATTGGCTGCCCTCGGCGAGGGCAGCCGACGGATGCCCGGGAGTTGGCGCTCCCGGGCATCGCTGTTCGGCCCCACCCCGGCCTGGACCGTTTTCATGGGTGGATGGCACGATGATCACACTAGACTGAGATGGGGCGCTGCTGTCAACCAGAGAAAATGGAGACAGGGCATCCATCCACCTCAGTGAAGGCGACGCGACCGGAGGACGGCCACGATGGACCACCAGGACAACCCACCTGCGACGCAGGCGGGCGGAGGAGCCACACTCGCCGGTCGCCTGGACCGGCTGTTCACCACCGTCCACCCGAAGGGCCGCGGCCCGTACAGCTACGAGGAGGTGGCGTCGGGCATCCGCCGACAGGGTGGCCCGACCATCTCCGCGAGCTACATCTGGCAACTGAGGACCGGCGCCAAGGACAACCCGACCAAGCGCCACCTCGAGGCCCTCTCCACCTTCTTCGGCGTGAAGCCCGCCTACTTCTTCGACGACGACGAATCGGAGAAGATCGCCGCCGAACTCGACGCGCTCGCCGCCATGCGCGATGCAGGCGTGAGATCAGTGGCCCTCCGCGCGTCCGGACTCTCCGACAAAAGCCTCAAGATCATTTCCGAATTCATCGAACGCGCCCGCGAACTCGAAGGCCTCGGAGTCCCCGACGAGGCCTCGATCACCGATGTTAATTCCAGTGGCAAACATCACGACAGCGTGAACTGATGCCCCATTAGCAAGGATTCGCCACTCCACTTGCACACGATTGTCCGCATTCGCCCAGCGCAATCGTCGACCCTCCAGATGTGCGACCGGAAATGATCCATATACTCGGCACGGCATCGCGGCAGTAGTCGCACGTTCGAGAAGTTCTGGAGTCGGAGGGCAGATGAAGTCCGGCCGTTCGGGGCCTGCCCAAGATCAGGGGATCCGGCTCGAATCCGTCCTGGACGATCTCGATCTTCCGGATCCCTTCAAGATCGAGGAACTGCTCGCCCGCGTGTCCAAGAAGCGTGGCCGTCCTATCCACCTGCACACGTTCCCGGCGATCACCGGTGACGAACTGCCCTGCGGGGCCTGGCTCGCCACGGAGAACGCGGACCACATCCTCGTGGAGAACGCCACCAGCCCCCTCCACCGGGATCACATCGTGCTGCACGAGGTCAGCCACATGCTCCTCGGACACACCCCTCGCCAAACCCTCGGCCGCGCCTTCCACCACCTCGACGCCGACCTCGTGACGGGTGTCCTCGGCCGCACGAGCTACGAGACCGAGGAAGAGCGGAGCGCGGAGACGCTCGCCGGCCTCATCGCGACCCGTGCCGCTCTGCGTGGAAACGGCGACCGGACCACCCCCAGCACCTTGCGCCGGCTCAATGCCGCGCTCAGCGACTCCTGAGACTCCCCCACACATGATCGACGCGATACCCGCCGTCCTGCTCTGGGCCGTCACCCTCTGGCGTGCCCGCTCCGCCTTCCGGAGACCCGAACGACTCAGTCTCTGGCTGGCCTTCGCGGCACTCGCCGTGGCCATGACGGTCCGGCCGGTCGCCATCGCGTCGGCGGTCGACGAGCACCTGCACGTCACCAACCTGTCGTTCCTGGTCAAGCACGTCTGCGGGACCGTCGCGGCGGCGTCGGTCCTCACCTTCGTCGCCGACATGGCCGAGTCGAAGACCGGGATGCGCGTGTCCAGGCTGCACAAGGCCGTGCCTGTCGTCACGGTCGTCCTGCTGGCCGCCTGTTTCTTCGCCACGCCCCAGCCTCACGAGGCGGAGTACCTCCTGGCGGACTACGCCGACCACTCCACGATCCTCGCGTACGGCGTCGTATGGACCTCCTACCTCGGCGCCGCCCTGCTGAGCGCCACGCTGCTCTGCTTCCGCTGGGGGCGCCGCCCCGACAGCGGACTCGTCGGCCGAGGGCTGATCCTCACCGGCACCGGCACCGCCGTCGGCCTCGTGTACGCCCTCCACCGCGTCGCCGTGCTGTTCATCGACTACGTCGGCAGCAGCCCGCTCGGTGAAAACGTCAACCACGCGCTCAGCACGGGCCTGCTCTTCCTGGCCCTGCTGCTGATCGTGCTGGGCAGTACCCTCCCCGCCGCCCCACGCGTCCTCGCCCGCATCCGGGCCCACTGGCAGCTCGTCAGCCTCTACCCCCTGTGGCGCACCCTCACCGACGCCGTCCCGGAGACCCGGCTCGACACACCGTCGAGCCGCGCCGCCGACGTCACCAACCCACTGCGTACGCACGACCGGCTGTACCGGCGCACCATCGAGATCCGCGACTCGATCCTCACTCTCGCCGACCACGCACCGGCTGAACTGCGTGGACGCGCCTACGACCACGCCACCTCCCTCGGCTTCATCGGCGCCCACGCCGACATCACCGCCGAGGCCTGCTGGCTCGCCGTCGCCCGCGAGGAACGGCTCCGCGGCGCGGCCACCGGCTCCGGCGAGCCCATGCCCCCGGCCAGCGGAGGTCGTGACCTCGCCACCGAGATCCGCGCCCTCGCCACCCTCAGCACCGCCTACCGCTCCCGCGCCACGCAGGACTTCCTCCGCGCCCACATCGAGGAGACACCGGCATGACCACCGTCACCCAGCTTCCACCCACTGCCGCCGCTCCTGCCGAGAGGCGCTCCGCACGCCTCGTCACCGAGGTCCTGGCGCCAGCCAACCTGGTCATCGGCGTCCTGCTGGTCATCGGCTGGCACTCCACCGATTCACTTGCGGGTGCGGGCTGGGGCCTGCTAGCAGGCGCCTTCTGCGGCGGTCTGCCGATCGCCTACATCGTCGCAGGCGTCCGCCGTGGCCGCTGGACGGACAAGCATCTCAAGGTCCGCTCCCAGCGGTGGACACCGCTCTTCGTCACCCTCGGTTCCGTCCTCGTCGGCACATGCCTGCTCCTGGCACTCGACGCGCCTCGCGAGGTCGTCGCCCTGGTCGCCGCCATGATCGCCGGCCTGGTGCTGACCATGGCGGTCACCGTCTGGTGGAAGGTCAGCGTCCACACCGCCGTCGCCTCCGGCGTCGCCGTCGTCATCACCGTCGCCTACGGCTGGTGGGCCGCCCTCCTCTTCCTCGGCGTCGCCGCCGTCGGCTGGTCCCGGGTCTCCCTCCGCGACCACACGACGGCGCAGGTGATCGTGGGCACCGTCCTGGGCGGCACGGCGGCAGCTCTGGTGTTCGCGGGGCTGCGCTGACTCGTCCGGATCAGACCTCTCGGGATCCGAAGGCATCAAGCGGTGACGGAGACATCTGGATCTCCCACCCGCTGCCCAGATGCGCCTCGCTCGGTCTGGTTCCCCAGGCCGACCCTCGCTGTCCTGCGGTCCGGCTGCCCACCTCCACGACCTGCCAGGTGGCATCCGACGCAGTGGCGGCACCACGGCGAGCTGACCTGATCACGGTCACCTTCCGTGGTCCGATGCCCATGCCGAGCTCGACGGCCATCTCCTGGCAGGTCACCGGCCCCTGCCCGAGCCGGGTCCGGCCGGCCGCCACCGTGAGGATGCGCTGGCAGTCCACCGACAGCACCGACCACTCAAGCCCCTCCCGCCACATGGGCACCTGCGTCTTCGGCCTCGCCGCCTCCGGTGCCTGCGCTCCCGTCCCGGGCCGCCCCTCGGCGGCCGACACTGTCTGACCGACGTGGGTGTGGTCCTGCTCCGTCCCGTTCTCCGGGGCCGACACCTCGCCGACCTTCGCGCGGGCGATCGCCCACTGCCGCTGTTCCCGCTCGGCCACGGCCAGCTCGGCCTGGATGCGTTCGGCTTCCTCCCGCAGCTCGTCCACCCGACGGCGAGCACCCGGCTCCCGCGCTTCCAGCAGCCCAACCACCGATGGCATCCGCGACCCCCACAGAGCGATCCTCATGTCCGGAAAGACAACCGCTTTTCACTGTCCCTTGCCGAACGCGCCTGCGCCCTGGCCTGAAGGTGGACATTGAACAGCGGTGAGCTCTCTCCTCCCCCAGGCACAACTGCGCCCCGACCGCAAGGGCTGGAGCGCAGCGCAGGCGTGCTATTAGGCGGGCGGCGGCTTCGGGAACACGTCCTTCAACCAGTCGCCCATCGGTGCCCCCGAGTTCGCGGCCTTGGGATTGATCGACTTGTAGGGTCTCGCGGCCCATGTCCCCCGAGTATCGCGGTGACCAGTTAGTTCTCGGGTTGTCTCACGTCCTGGCCAACCGCTCTTGTCTCAGGACGGGTGGTATTTCCTCATCGAGGGCTGCGGGTAGGACGCGTGGTCGGGCGCCACTCAGTTGTCGAACCAGATGACGAGTCGCACATTGTTCACCGCGCTGCGAGGCGAGCGCCTCCATGACAGTCAAAACCGGTTTTCACTCGCCTTTCTTTGGTCGGGCGCGCCGACGGCATGCCAATGATCGCGCCCATGCCCGCAGCGCGGACGCAGGCCAACGGCTGGCGATAGTCGCCATACTGTGCACGGTAGTTGACCAGGGCGAGACCTCAACGGAGCATCTCCCAAAGGGGCTTCACCTGCGCATTTGACAACTCCTGGTGCGAGCGCAACAGTTAGTCGCCTTCATGTGACTACTTGTTACATGGCATCGCGCAACCGCTCCGGCTACATCGGAATCGCACACCAGACCTGTGAGCTGCGTGTGACGAGCGACTGGCACTTCGCCACGGGACACATCTCCGTGCGACCAGCGGCTCACCTGATCCCGCCGAATGCCGGTCGGCACCGAACGGACCGGAGACGTGAACCGGGCTCGGGACGTGACGGCGCACGCCGCCCTCGGGAGGCGCGCAGCGGCCGTTTCGACGCCCAGCGTCAACGGTGAGGGGCTCTGCCCCGAGGCGCGCTACTTCCGAAGAGGACGACTCCGATGATTACCAACTCGGCCGGGGACTTCGACCCCGATGAGTCGGCTATCCCGCCCTTGACGCGCCGTCCCGACGAGCCGAAGGCTCCCGAACCGGTTGCGAAGTTGCGCCGTGCGTGGAAAACCATGGCGAGCAATCCGCTGTGCAAGGACAGCCTGGACGATGAGGCCAGGAACACCGTCACCTTCGGCGCCGTGGACCCGGCCCACCTTACGGCCCTTGCCAGCGTGAACAACGACGTCAACCTGCTGTTCCGCAAGCCGGCCGCAGACGGAGTTCTGTACCTGCTCGGACCACATCGTCGGTACCTCGACCTCATGATCCTGCCCGACCTCATCAACGGGCGATGGGGCGATACCATCCTGACCGCCATGGATCCCAAGGCGGACGGACAGCCTCCGGCCTACAGCACGCTGTATGTAGATGACGACACGGGTACGCAGCGCCCTCTGGCTATCCTCACCATCCGGATGCGAGACCGGCGCGCCCTAGCTGAGGCCGTGTACGACAGCATGGTCAACACGTACATGGCCGACTCGATGCGGCGGAATGTCTACACCGGTAGCATCCTCCAAGAAGGCGTCAAGGAGCCCCTGACGCTGTTCTTGGTCCGGGTGCTGTTCGACGACGGGACGCACGAGACCTACCTGGTCACCGGTGACGGCAACAGTAGGTTGATCAGCTTGTGGCTCGCCCGGACTGGCGGCGACATCCACGAGGCTGCCAGCGCCTGCGTGGCCGCCGTCATCGGTTCGGTCGACCGCAAGTTCCCCCGCAGCGCGGCGGAAATGCGTCGTGCCCGGAACACGGTGGCGGCCATGGCGCATCGCGTCAGGGCCGGCCTGGAGGAAGACACGCTCACCGAGGCGACCCGCCGTGAGGGACATACCCTCAGCTTCCCGGCCATGGTCGTGGTCGGTGCCATGCACGACACCGGTAGCGCCATGGTCGACCTCGTCGTTGCCCGTGATGACCTTCTGAGCAACCTCCACACCCGAGTTACACCGTGGTCGGAGACCGCACAGAACTCCCAGGGCATGCGCCGGGTCTACCGCAACGCCGGGGCCACCGGTCTGGTCAACGATCACGAGTACAAGATCCTCACCGGTACCGCCCGAGTCGACGACCTCCGCACCTTCCTCGGCCTTCCTCCGCACCGGCTGTGGGCCTCGGCTGTGCACCAGCAGGTTCTCCTGGCCGGAAGTCGGGCGGTGGAAATGACGGAGCTGCTGCGCCAGGAATTCGGGTTCCGGCGCGCCGACCGGCAGCTGATCGGCAAGCGCACAGGCGCGTTGATCCTTTCCCCCTATCGCAGCGACACCATCGACCAGGCGCTGCGCGCCTTTGACAACGGCGGGACCATCACCGACCTGGTTTGGAAGCGCCCCTGGGAGCTCACGAAGGGATCGGATCCGATGGAGGTGCTCGACGAAATCCTCACCAAGGCCCTAGTCGGTGACGAGGCAGCCATCGCGGAGCTGACCGTTCTCGGGGGGACCGCGGCCATCCTGCATGGGCTGATCACCCGTGACCGCGGCTCCAAGCTGGGGGTGAAGGCCGAGCCGCTCAAGACCCCCTACCGGGCCACTCCCACCCGGCTCCTCACGCTCCTGGCCTCGACTCTCGGCGGCCGCAAGATGTTGCATTCGATCGCCTGCGCCCACGTCACGGACACCCGAACCGTCAAGGCGTTCCACACGCGGGGCGATGTGATCGACGGGCGCACGGTGGAAGACGGCGATCCCGTCATCGACAAGGCCCGTGCCCAGGTGTCGATCCGCTTCGAGTGGGACCTGGCCTGGTACGCCGACACCAAGCTGGCCGAGGAGACCGTTGTCGCGACCCGGAAGGAGCTGGCTGCGGCCGGCAAGGAGGACGGCGAACTCCCTCTCCCTCCGCACGTCAAGGAGCAGAGGAACCTCGACTCCGCCGTGACCGCCGCGACCAAGGCAGCGCACGCGCTCGCCGAACTCTCCGAGACGGACCCTCTGGGATCGAGGGTGTTCGGTTCCTGGGAAGCGGTCGACGAGTGGAAGCAGCGCCTTGACGGCGTCAAGGGTTTCCTGGAGTACGGGCCGAAGAAGCCGCTGAAGCCGCTCACTGACGCCATGACAGCGGTTCTGAACCACAGCAACGAGGAAGGGGAGGACGACTGATGCTTCCCCGAACCATTCGCCGCCCCCTGCTCGGCGTGGCCACGTTGCTCCAGCCGCTTCTTTCACCGACCGTACTGGCCGACGGACAGGTCAACGAGGAGAAGCTCCAGGCATACACCTGCGTCGCGAGCCCCCACATCGTCCGTGCCCGGGTCGTCGCGCCTGCGGCGGTGTATGTGGTGTGGGATGGGCACGGGACCTGCCGTTACGTCGGCAGCGTCTCCCGCACCCGCGGTGACGCAGTAGCCGTCCGCCTGAACGAGCACCTGAACAACAAGATCCACGGCGAGTCCAGATCGGCCACGTGGATGCTGCTGTCGGTCCTGCCACTGCTAATCGGCTCCCCCAAGTCGGTTGTTCGGGCAGCGGAGGGGTGGGCTGCTCGCAACCTGGCGCCGTACGACGGCTCCCGGCAGCCCAGCGTGGAGTTCCACCTGCCGCCGCGGCTGCTGGCCCGTCGCCTGAGCTGACAAGGGTGGATCCCGGTGGCGCTCTGGGCGGCGTCACCGGGATCTGGTGCTGACAGGCCCCACCAAGCTGTGCGGCTTCGTGCCCCGAGCAGAAGCCGTCCCCGTCGGGGCGGCGCCCGGCCCCCAGCGGACTACGGTCATGCCAGGCGCGACTAAAAAATGTCGAAGCCACCTCCACCGTCGCAGTAGCGTTGTCCATCGCCCACCCGGGCCCAAGGGGCGATGGCCAGTGTGGCCAGGGGTGTCAGTGGGCGCGCGGACGGACTGAAATCCCGACATCGAATGGCCGAACCGAGAGGAGAGCACACCCACGATGACGGGCGAGAAGGAGGGTGCGGCGCCGGCCGAGCAGGCGGCGCTGGCGACGGGCGGCGAGGACCTCGCCGCCGAGGTTCACTACCCGCCGGTCGAAAACGGTCTGGACTACCTGGTCAGCGTGGTCGATCACCTACGTGGTGAGGAGGTCGGCCGCCGGGAGCTGAAGTACGCCGTGGTACACCTGCAGGCCGCCGTCGAGTGCCTGCTGAAATACCGGCTGGAGTTGGAGCACTGGAGCCTGGTGTTCAAACACCCTGGCGACGCAAAGCGCGGTGAGCTGGACGACGGCAGCCTGACCACCTGCACCGTGGATCAGACGATCACTCGCCTCGTCAACCTTGCGGGTGTCGCCATCAGCTCGAAGGAGGACAAAGACCTCAAGCAGCTGGCCAGCCTCCGCAACCAACTTCAGCACTATGGCCGCCTGCACGACACCAAGGTCAACCGGTACGTGATCGAGGCGAAGGCCGCGGACGTGTTGGAGTTCCTGATCCACTTCGTGGACTCCGAACTGCTGCCCCGCCTCGACCCACCGGACGGGGAGACGGCTGAGTCTCTGGCACGTATCCGCGAAGGGCTCGACGAGATCCGTGGCTACGTCACGGCGCGGATGCGGCGGCTGCGCCCCGACCTCGACCCCGTGAAGTCCCGTACCGTCCAGTGCTGGAACTGCGACCAGTGCGCCTTGATCGTCGGGGGCAAGGAGGGCGCCTACTGCTTGTACTGCCACTACCGGCGCGGGCCCGACGACATCGCGTCGGCATACGCGTACGAGGTCCTGGACCGCACCGAGTGGTCGGCGGTCCGCGGCGAACTGGATCCGGTCTACTGGTGTCCCGCCTGCGACGTCGAGGCCTTGGTGCGTGAGGTGCTCACTGCCGCCGCCCCGAGGAACCCGGTCGACCTGTGCTTCCACTGCGGCGAGACCTTCTCCGGGATGGAGGAGTGCGTCCGCTGCGGGAAGCCGTACGCTCCGACGGACGGCGAATCCGTCTGCGACGGATGCCTGCGCGAAGCGATCGCCGCTGAATAACTTCCGCCCTTCGCCGGAACGGTACGCGCCCCTTGGGCGGCTGGCTTCGTCCGTGAGCTATAGGTCTGGCTCGCCTGGGAGACCCATGACGTCGCCACCGCCGGCGAGCTGCCGATCGTCGACCCGGCACCCTGCCTGAACATGATGCTCGCCATCCTGGCCGGGCGTGTCCTGCACCAGTTCCCCTACAGCGAGCAGCTCCTGTCCCGCAGCCCCGAGGGCTGGGCGTCGGTGGCCCCCGGCTGGAGGCCGGCCCCCGTCCCGCAACCCGGCGGCGAACTGGTGCCGCCGATCCAGGCCGCGGTGAACTTCTCCTTCACCCCCATCAAGCTGGACCACCCCGACCCGTTTGGCGTCACCGCCGTGCTGATGGAAGAGGACGGCTACCGCATCAGCCTGACCGAAGCGTTCGCCCGCTGAGCCGGAGCATGGGAAGAAGGACAATCCGTGCCCCGCAGTCAGCCCGCCTAGCAATCGCGCCGAAACCGTCCCGGCCAGGTCCCGGACGGCCTCCCGGCTCGAAGAACAAGCAACAAGCCAGGCGCCACGACGTCGACAATACCGTCAAACGCGCCGAATCAGTCAAGGAACACCAAGCCCAGTGAGGTTAAACGCCAAGCTCAAAGGCCGGCACAGGCTGTCTGGTGCAGGATCGCTGCCCTGGCTGCCCAGGCCAGGATGCTCTGCCCTCGCATGGACAGCCCGAGCCGGTTCCAGTGGAAGATCACGTGGTAGCTGAGCACCTGCCGCAACCCGCGGTCGAGAGTTCCGTCCTGGACGCCTTCGGCGAGTGCTCGGCCGGTGCTGCGGAAGGCGGCGGCCCACTCTGCGACAGGCTCCAGCGGGCCACCGGAACGCAGCAGGACGTTGCTGTCGGCGAGAAGCAGGGGGCGGATCTCCCGGGCTCGGGCGTTGAGCCGCTCCACCGGAACGTCGCTGACGGCCGAACGGTGCTCCGCCGTGATGACGCGGTCCCAGACATCCCCCTGCTCGTACCACTCCAGGCCTGCGGCGCGCATCATGATCGTGCACAGGAGGACGGACAGCTCCCTGGGTCCTACGGCGAGGTCGCCGCGCCGGCGTAACTGCTGGGCCTCGCGGCTGTCGGTGACGAACAAGGTGTGTGCGGCCGCCATGCTGGTCCTCCCGCCGAACGCCGGAGCCTCCGGCTCGTAGATGCCGGGCCACCAGCGTCGAAGGTGACCTTCGGAGACGAGGCGGTCGAAGCCGTCCCCGATGGTCGGCTTGGCGCCGTCCGCGGGCTGGACGCGGAGGCGCAGACGCCAGCAGGGGTGCTTTCGGGTGTACCACCAGCCGTCGATCGCGCCGACGGACTCCGCCTCGCGCAGTACGGGCAGGACGTGTGCGGTGAAGGTGGTGTCGGCGTTCGACCAGTCGGTGAAGTGGAGGTACGCCTGCCACCAGTCGGTGGTGGCCGCGTGACGGGCCAGCGCTTCCCGGCCGGCCTGGTCGTAGACCGCGACCGCGTCGGAGAGGACCACGGGGTCCATCCGGTACTGCTGCGCTGCGTCGGCGATCGACAGGCCGGTGAGGACGGCGAGGACGGCGTGCTGCGTCGGGCTCGCCTCGGTTGCCTGAGTCAGTTGATCAGGAGACATGCGTCCCATCCAGTGCTCGGTGCCTGCTGAGAGGCGAAGGTGGTAAGGGCGAGCGCGGTACCGGCGGCGCCGTTGATCAGGCCGGGAGTCGACAGGGCGTCGGGCTTGTCCTGCGCGGTGAGGGCGTCACCAAGACGTTCCGGGAGGGTGCGCAGCCGCGGGTCGAGCGCGTCCGCGGCGGCGCGGTGAGCGGTCTGGTAGATGCCCGCCCATCCGTGGCAGAGGCCGCTGTCGACGACCTGCGCGATTTGCGCAGGATCGGTCAAGGCCCGGTACATGGCGTCCTCGTAGAACTTCTGGAGTGCGGGAGAGCGCAGGGCGATTCCCGCGAGTTGGCCGGCTCGTGCGATGCCCGTCGTGCCGTAGCACCAGCTCGGACGGGTGGGTGCGGTGTGGTGGGGGCGTCCGCGGTCGAGGTCGCGACGCGAGACGTGCTCGGGCCACCACGGGCCGGAGTCACCGTGCTGGCACCAGGCGTCGAGGTGGGCGCAGATCGTGAACATCGCGTCCTGGTGACCGTTGACGGTGATGCCGTGGCGAAGGGCCTGGGCCAGGAGGAGGAGCGGGCCGGTGATGCCGTGTGCGGCGCCGAAGTTGCCGTGTCCGCCGGGGAAGTAGGGGGACTCGCCGCGAGCGGGGTCGTGGCGGACCCACCAGCCAGGGAGCCCGCGGCCGGCGGGGGCGAGCGGCCGCGTCAGGGCGACGAGGTAGTGCAGGATTCTCTCCAGGCCTGCGCCCTCGGGCTCTGTGCGCAGGAGGTAGGCGCCGATCCCCGTAAGACCGTAGAAGAGGTCGTACTCCGCGAAGGTCGGCAGGTCTCCCCTGTCGATGCGGGCGAGCGCGGCGTCCACGCGGCGGTTCGTGAGGTCGGCGATGTGCTGGTGGAGTGTCGTGCGCGCCAAGGCGTACAGATGCTGGTAGGCCGGGGGGACGGTGGTGAGGAGGAAGCCGACGGCCGGGGCGCCGAGGAAGAGGCCCGTCCGGTCGGCCGCGCTGATGGGCCCGGAGGCCGCGCTCGTGATCCATCGGTGGGCGGAACGCCAGGAGCCACCGTACCGGCTGACGGTCTCGGTGTGCAGGAGAGCGATTCCGGCGGCACCCTCGGCAAGGGACTGCACCGCCCAGGGCTCGTTCTCCGGCGGCGGGTCGGGTTCTGCCAGGCGGACGGTGTACTGGTCGAGGATGGCCGGCACCGTGGTGGCCGGGGCGGTCATCGGTTCGCCTTCCGGTGCTGGAGAGCCACGGTGCGGACGAGTCGCAGCGTGGTGGCCTCGGCGGTCGGGCTGACGCCCAGGGCCCGTACGTGATGCTGGTGGAGCAGGGATCGGGCGACGGTGAGCGGGTCACGCTCACCTGCCACGGTGTTCCGGTAGGCGGCCACCGCGGCGGCGCGGGCCTGCCAGGCTGCGGCGACCTGGGGGCCGCCGGGGAGAGGCCCGAGAACTGATACGGCGCCGGGTCCGGCGAGTCCGAGGGTCTGACTGCGCAGGGTCCGGTCCAGGCGTCCGGCGCCTTGGGGGAGGTTGTGGACCAGCCACTGTTCGGCCTCGGCGGTGCTCGGCGCGAGGTGGGCGACGAGGTTCAGCGCGCTGGCCGCAGTGAGGGCCTGCGGGGCGATGGTCTCGGTGCGCTCGGTGAGCTGGATCTGCGCGAGGGCGGCGGCGGAGTCCGCTGCGAACACCTGGTGCGCGGCGTCCATGGCCGCCTCGCCGCCGAAGCGCCCGGTCTGCGGCTGGTAGGGAGCCAGGACGAGCCCGGACGCCAATCCCGTCCTGTGCAGGCTGTCCGCCCAGGCGCCGACGTGCTGTGCGGCGACCGCGTAGGCGCCTTGCGGCAGGTGCAGCGTGACATCGAGGTGCTGGTCGGCCTCCGGACGAGCCGTCTCCCGGTGCCGGGTGAACCACCAGGCCAGCGGCTTCTCCCCGAACGCGGCGAGCAGGTGGGGGAGGTGGTGGCGCAGGATCTCGTCGTAGCGGCGCGGATGAGCGTGGAGTTGCGCATGGAGGACACCGCCGGAGCCCGGGAGGTGTCGTCCGGCCCCCGGCGACGTGACGGGGCGCGGCCGGGGCACATGGGCGGTGTCCGGCTCGGACCGGCCCAGGGAGAGCCAGATCTCGTGTGCCCGTCCGATCCACCCGTGGGCGTCTCCGTCCGGGACCTCGCGCAGCTCCACGCGCCGGGCGTTGTCGAGGTGTGCGCGCAGGACCCGGAGGTGGACCGGGTGGGACAGGTCTAGGGGGAGGCGTTGGTCGTACTCGATGACGGCGACCTGCTTCGGAACCCTCAGCCGGTCCCGCCAGGCGGTGAAGGCGTTCTCCCACTCCTGCCTCGGTGCTTTGCGGCCGGGCAGGTCGTCGACCGTCAGCAGCCATCGGGCCTGCGTGAGGATGATGCGGCGGTAGCGCACTCGCGGGAGGAACGGGAGCCGGGAGCCGACGCCGAAGTCGAACGGCTTGTAGGCGGCGTACCGCCCGTTGGCCACTTCGGCGAGGAACCGGGCCAGTGGCGGGGTCTGGGTCCCGCCTTCCAGGGCGTGCAGGACCCGCACGTCGATGCGCCGGCCGGTGGAGCACTGCACGAGGTGGAAGCTGCGCGGGTCGGCGGTGACGGCGATGTCGGAGAGTCGGATGGTCGTCTCGTCCGTCTCCTGGTGGCCTGACAGTTCGATGATGTGCGGCAGCATCCGCGGTGTGCGGGTGACGTTCTCGTTGCGGTGTCGGCGCGGCGGAAACACGAGCTGCGCCGTGAGCCCGTCCGGCGCCCCTCGGTATGTGGCGGCGAGCGCGTCCTGATGCTCGGGCGGCAGGACGTGGGCGAACCTGCCCGCCATGCTGCTGCCGGGGCGGGGAGTCGCAGTGAGCAGGACGTCGAAGGTGCCGCCGGACAGAGCCGTGGTGCTGGGTGAGTGGATCTCGAAGGCGGCCTCCACCCTGGACACGAACAGTCGCTCGTCCGTTCCGGCGGCCTTCTCCAAGGCGTCGATCATGTCGTCTGTCAGCCGGAGTTCGTCGCGGCCGTCGAGGAGGACTTGCTGCATCAGAGCGAGCAGTAGTTCGTCGCGGTCGGTTCGCGGTTTCGGGGTGGCGCCGCGTTCGGAGCCGATGTATCCGGCGGGCAGTCCCAGGCCGCTGTCGGAGACCAGGTCCGTCACCGGCACCAGGGCGCCGACGCCGTACCGGGCCCGGAACCGGCGGTGGTAGTCGCGCCAGTGTTGGTAGCCGTAGGGCTGTGGGGTGGTCCGGTACAAGGCCGACACGGCTGCCTGCACTTCCGCGATCACGGCGTGCGGGAGCTGGATCTCGCAGTCGAGGGCGGTGTCGATGAGCAGCGGTGTCGGGGTGACGGGGGTGAGACCGCGCATCCGCGCGGCGATGGCGCTCACGCTGGTGTCGGAGAGCGCCGGCTGGTGGGCGGACAGCTCGTCGCGTAGGGCGTACAGCGAGTGGACCAGGTCTCGCACCTCGGGGATGCTGTCCGCCCGGTGCCGGTCGAGTTCGTGGCATAGGTGCTGGAAGGCGTCCACGGCGGTCATGGGCCCCCAGAGGCTGGTGACGAGGAACTGCTGCTCGACCAGGCTGGTGAGAAGGGCGTCGATCTTCTCCGGAGTGGCCTGCGGGAAGTGGTCGCGCAGGTGGGCGTACAGGTCGCTGTAGGCGATGGGGGTGCGGGCTGCGTCCAGAGCTGCGGCCACCGGCCGGGCGTTGCGGACGGATATCTCGACCGGGGCCAGAAGGACGGCGTGACCGTCGGAGGGCGGGCCCGGTGCCACAAGCCGGTCGCCGCGAGCGCGGGCGGCGTTGTTGGCGACGAGCGGTAGCCGCTTCAGTAACGCGGGGGTGCGCTGGAGCTGGAGCACCATGTCGGTGACCCATTCGGCATCCGCTCGGATCAGCACACGGTGCTTGTCGCGCCACCGCGCGCTTGCCCGGGACCCGACCGTCACCGGGGCGGTTCCGGCGAACAGGCCCAGCGGCGTCGGCCGGTGCTGCCATCGCAGGAGGTAGGAGACGGTCGACAGCGCGCTGCGCCGGACGTGACGGGGCTCGGTCTGCCGGCCCCGGACGACGGCCTCGATGGCGTCGGACAGGACGGGAGTGGCCAGTTCCAGCGCGCTGCGGAAGTCCTCGCGCTGCCAAATGCGGTTCAGCCATCCGCGGGTGACGGCCACGTTGTCCAGGTCGAGGGTACGGGGGATGTCTGCCGGCCCGGGACTGGTGGTGGCGCGCAGCATCGCAACGCCTTGCCACAGGTATCCGGCGGCTGCTCGGGAAGCCATGAGGCCCTTCCATGAGGCGGCGCGGGAGGGGAGAGGGGCCCGTGGGCCGGGCGAAGCTCTTCGCCCGGCCCACGGGTGACGGGTCGGCCTGGATCAGGCCGGGTCCTCGGTGAAGGAACCGCAGGCGGAGGCACCGGTCGCGCAGGTGGTGCCGCAGCCGTCGCCCGTGGAGCACATGAGGTGGCCGTACGCGTGCTCGGCGATGACGACCTTCACGTCCAGGGGCGCGAAGTCGTCGTCCAGGTCCGCCGACGGCGCGGGCGCGACCGGGGGCGGGGCGAGAGTGGCGCTCGTCATAGTGTGTCCTTCTTCTTGTCGGGGTGGTGCAGGATGGCCTGGCTCCCGGGGTTACGCCGAGGGCCAGGAGAGTGAGATCCGGCTGTGCACCTTGTCGATGACCCGGTCGGCCGGGATCTGCTCATCGGGGGTGCCGACCGGATAGACCCGGATGACCGGGCTGGGGCCGCCGCGCCGGTCGGCCTCCCAGTCGCGGAGCACGTCGGCGATCTTGTTGGCGAACTGCTCCGCGTGCGGGCCGAGGGCGTGCACGCCGTACTCCAGGTGCTTGTTGTCCTCGGTGCGGCGGGTGACGAGGTAGGCGAAGGTGTCGTCCTCGACGGCCGCGAGGGCGAACCGCTTGTTCACGGGGTCGACCACGCCCGTGTCCGAGTTCTCGTCGACGGCCATCGTGCAGAAGCCGGGCAGGCTGATCGCCATCGCCATCTGGAGGGTGTCGATGAGTTCCTGGATGCGGACGGTGACGCCGGTCCACAGCTCGTGGCGCGGGAACGTGACCGCGTTGTCCAGCCGGTGCGGGTCGGCCGGCAGGCCGTCATCGAACTTGAGCCCGATCTCCGGAGTGCCGTTGACGAGGAGGAGTTCTTCCCGGTGGGCGTTCGAGCCCTGCATCGGGACGAAGCCGCAGATCTTCGCCGACTCGCTCTCCAGGTAGGGGCCGTGCTCGCCGTTGACCTGGATGAAGGAGACCGACCGGGTCAGCCCGCGCATCCGCAGCGGGACGACCAGCCGGCCGCCCTGCTTGAGCTGCGCGGTCCAGACCGGGGAGATGTCCCAGGCCCCAGCGGTCACCATCACGATGTCGACCTCGCCGAGGTCCGGGATGGGCTCGGCAGCGTCGGCGGTGACGACGTGCACCCGGCCGTAGCCGTGCTCGTCGAGGAGGTGCCGCGCGCGGTCGGTGACGACGGGGTCGATGTCGACGGTGACGACTTCACCGTCCTCACCGACGAGCTCGGCGAGGTAGGCCGCGTTCAGCCCGCCCGAGCCGATCTCCAGGACCCGCATCCCGGGCTTCACCTGGGCCTGTTCGAGCATCATGGCCTGGATCTGCGGTGCGGAGACGGAGCTGAGCTGCACACCGTGCTCGTCCGTCTTGGTGATCACGGCGGCGTACGTGTCGTACGCCTTGTCCAGCGGCGTGTCCGTGGGTGTGAAGTCATGCCGGGGCACCTTTCGCATCACCGCTTCGATCTCCGAGGAGGAGATGTTGCCGTCCGCGCACAGCTCGTCCACCACCTTGTTCCGCAGGCGGGTCGCCTCGTCGGGCTCGACGGTCGTGTTCGTCATGGACTTCCTTCGGTCGTTCGTGTTCGGGGGAGGTAAGCCGGCATCGCGTGCCGGTGGGCCGGGAGGTTATCGGCGACCGCTCTCCGTTCTGGGCCGGACCGCCGAGGGTCGGCGGTTTCGTGCTGACCGGCACACGCGGGCTCTGGCGCACCGGTGGTGAGCCGCCCGGCGGTCCTGTCCGTGTCACTCAGGACCGCTGGGCGGCCGTCTGGGCAGCGGGCACGAGATCGTCCAGATTGACGACCTCGTAGTCCCGTAGTTCGCGTATGAGTTGGCTCGCCAACAACCAGCCCAACTGGGGGTGCCCGTACGCCACTGGCGCGTCGTCGCCCTCGACAGGGAGCGGCGCCAGCCCGGTGGCAGTGAGGCGGTACCGGGTGCCGATGACGCCCCACGGCGAGGTGGCCCGCGCGCAGAAGGCGACGTGCCCCTTCCGCAGGTGCGGGCACAGTTCTGTGGCCGACCGCAGGTGCTTCAGACACACCGGCGGCTGGGCTGTCCTCACCGGCTCACCAGCACGGTGGGACGCGTCTTCCGTGGTCCCGGTGAGGAAGACGTATCCCCGTTCGGTCTCAGCCGGGCAGAAGCCGATCTGGCATCGAAGCTGCTCCATCGCCTTGCGCTGCCGGGTGGAGTTGACCAAGCGCCACTGCGGCTTGCCCGTCGGCTTCCCGGCAGCGTTCAGCGACTGGGAGCACCGCGCCCACAGCTCGCCGCGCGGCCCGCGGTCAGCGGGGGTCTCCTCCTGGTAGGCGAGACGTACGGCACCGAAAGTGTCCATACTCAGCATGAGTTCCGACTCCAGCCCGCCGTACTCCCCCTCTCGCTGGGTGATGTACGGGACGAGCCGGGGTGCAGCACTGGCCCGTTTCACGCGGCTGCCCTCGCCAGGTCGAGCGACCGGAGCGGGGGGACGATCCAGCCGTCGGGGAGGAGTTCGCCGGTGTCCTCGAAGAGGAACACGCCGTTGCACAGCAGGCTCCAGCCCTGCTCAGGCCGATGCGCGCAAAGCCGCGCGGCTTTCCTGTCGGGAGCCTCGGCCGTGGGGCACGGCGGGTTGTGCGCACACATGATGCTCGTCCTCTCAGGTGGGAAGTTGGGCCCTCTTCGGCCAGCTACGGTGCCGTGGGGGAACACGGTTCGGGCGCGGCCGAAGAGGGAGTCTCGTGGCACGGCCGCCCTGTGAAGGCGGCTATCGCTGCTTCGCTGTAGCCGTAGAAGCGCCGCAGGGTGGTGGCGTCACGGTCGCCCCAGAGCTTCGGCAGCCTTTCTCCCCACTCGACAACGAAGCAGGTGTCCGGGTAGGGCGACCACTGCACGCGGAGGTCGAGGAAGCCCGGCCGTCCGAGGAGGAGGCCACGGACCTTGAGCCCGAAGCACGGACACGACACCGGGTAGTCCCCGCCGCGCCTCGTGCCCCGACGGGAACTGCGAGGAACGGCATGCGCATGGTGCGTACGGCGAGGCTCTTCTCCGAGAGCCAGGTGTCGGAGATCCTCCGCTCGTAGTACTCGAAGTCGTACGCGTCGTGCGGGAGGGCTATCGCCGTGGCGGTCACGGCCGGGTGCCGAACGGAGCTGGGGTCGTGGGTCACTCCGCCTCCTTGATGTAGCGGGCCTCGATCAGCTCTTCGACCAGGTCGGAGGTAACGAAGGCCAGACGACGAGCAAGGCCGACGGCCTGCCGGTAGTCGGCCGGCTCACGCTCCTCCCTCAGGGGGACCCCGCGTGCAACGAGCTGGAGCATCTCCGCTGTGGGCGGGTACTGCTCGTCCGCGACGGCGATGTCGCTGAGCTGCTTCAGATGGCCCCGGAGACGGTCGACCAGGGTGTCGGTCACCGCGACAGGCGGCGTCTGGTCGCCGATGGCCGTGTCGAGGTCGTCAAAGACCTCCTCCACGTCGAGTGGCTTCCAGTTCTTGATCCGTTCCAGGACGGACCGCAAACCCTCGGCATCGAGTGGAGGGGTCCACTGCGGGGTGCGGGGCTCGTCGGCTGACGGAGGAACCACGTCGTTCTCCGGAACCAGAACGGTGAGGGACATCGGGACTCCTGGGGAGGGCCAAGTACCGGCCGCGGAGGGCTACAGGTTCTCGGTCGAATCCGAGATCGCTATGAAGACCCACACGTCCTTGCCCGCTGGGGTTACGGACACGGACGTGTCGTCGGCCAGAGCACTCAGCAGCATCAGCCCGCGCCCCTCCTCGGCCAGGAGGGCCGGCGACGAGTACACCGGCGGACAGCGGTCATGGTCGCGAACGATGGCGGTGACGCCGTCCGGCACCTTCTGGAGGAGCAGGCTGGCCATCCGGCACCCGTCGGCGTCCGCAGGGGTGTGCTGCAAGACGTTGGTGAGCAGTTCGTTGACAACGGTCAGCGTGCGGAACGCGGTGCCGTTGTCGACGCGCCACCAGCAAAGGTGCGCTGCGACGATGTCCCGCACGGTTCCCAGGTCTTCGGCCCGGACGTCGAAACTCATGTCGAGTTGACCGTCCACGCCCCTGGACGTGGCTCGAACAGAAGCATCCCGCTCGCGGGTGTCGACGAGTAGTTCCATCGCTGCTTCCTCCGTTCTGCCGGAACCCCTTCAGCAGGGGTGGGTTGCGGTGTGTACTGGACTGGAACCGATCAGCAACCATTTAGGCAGAGCGCACCGAGAACGTGCAGAGCCTGATGCCGAGAGGTGAAGAGTTCGGCATCAACGACTTCGGGGGCAGAACATGCCGCAGCCAATGAAGCAGCTCGATCCCGGGGCGTCCCCCCAGGAGTGGTTCGGGAACGAGCTGCGCAGACTGCGCCTTGGGCAAGGGCTGTCGGCCAAGGAGCTTGGGCGGTTAGTGCAGGTCAGCGACGACATGATCCTGTCTATCGAGAAGGGTAAGTACCCGAGCTGTCGCCGCGATGTGGCTCAGCGGCTCGATGACCTCCTCGGCACGGGAGGACTCCTCGACCGGGCGTGGCCGATGGTCTTCGGCAACCGTGATGCCGACAAAAGGCGGGCTGATGCCGATAAGGCCTCCCCGCGCCGAGGGGAGGGACCCACTCAGGCGCCGACAGGCCGCATCCTGGGCAGAGACGAACCAACTCTTCGCCCTGGGAGCCATGAGCCCGTGATTCGACGCTCGTTCCTCCAGATCGGCGGCCTCGCCGCCATAGCCCCTCTCAACCTCACCGACGTCTTCGCGCCCGCCGAACTGTCTCTCCCGGCAAACGTCAACCCGAGCCACGTCGACCAGGTCCTGGCCGCCGCCACCGCCATCAGCGGCATGGACAACGAGCTGGGCGGCGGGGGCGTGGTGCGAGACGTAGCCGCCCGAGCGATGCAGTGGTCAGCCGGCCTGCTGCAAACCCAGTTCCCCGAGCACATGCGAACCGACCTGTTCGCCGCCGTGTCACGGCTTGGCATCGTGGTCGGCGCCTCTGCCTTCGACGCCTACCACCACGACGAAGCCACCAAGACCTTCCGGTTCGCAGCGGACTGCGCCGAAGAGGCCGGCGACTGGCATCTGCGGGCCAAGACGTACTCGTTCCTCGCACGGCAAGCCGTATGGATCGGGGCGCCCGATGACGGCCTCACGTACGCCGAGAAGGGGCTTGTGCGCTCCGACCGCCTGACGGCGACCGAGCAGGCGATGCTTCACACGGCAAGGGCCAGGGCCTTCGGGAAGATGGGCAACGTCCGGGACACCATGGCGGCCGTCGGCGCCGCAGACGAGGCGTTCTCTCGGGCCCGGCCCTCCGAAGACTCGCCGTGGATGGCCTACTACGACGAGGCGCAGCACAACGGGGACACGGCTCATGCCCTGTTCGATCTCGCGATCCTCGCCGGACAGGACCCGGGCCGGGCAGCGCGCCGATTCAACACAGCGGTGAACGGACACGCGGACGCCTACAAACGGTCTCGTGCGATCTCGCGGACGAAGCTGGCCTCCCTGCTCATGGCCAAGGGAGACCCTCGCCAGGCGGCGGCGCTCGGCCACGACGCCTTGAACGAGGTAGGCCGACTCACCTCCCGGCGAGCTGCCGACGATCTGCGGCAGCTCGGCCGCTTCGCCTCGAAGCATCGGACTGTCCAGGAGGCTTCAGCACTGCGAGATCGGATCGCCGCTACGGTTTCCGCATGATTCCTTCGGCATCCGAACCTGCACGTCACGTCCTGAAGCAGGCCTGTTCGGCGGTGGGATTGGACTCCGACGGAGCGGAGCCTCTCCGTCTGGCCGAGAACCAGATATGGCGGCTGCCTCGTCAGCGGGTGATCGTACGGATCGCCCGAGAGGGACAGAGCGCTGCGGCGGCCCGCGAGGTGCGCGTCGCACGCTGGCTCGCCCAGGAGAACGTCCCGGCCGTTCGCCTGGTCGACGTGGAGCAGCCGGTAGAGGCGGACGGCAGGCCCGTGACCTTCTGGGCGGAACTGCCGCCGCAGCAGCACGGCTCGGTTGAGGATGTCGCTGAACTCCTCGCGAGGCTCCACTCCCTGCCCACGCCGGCGATCGAGCTGGGGTACCTCGATCCCTTCGTCCGGGTCGACGAACGGCTGCACGCGGCCACCACGATCCGCGACGACGACAAGCAGTGGCTGCACGCCCTTCACCGCGACCTCGTAGCGGCCTGGGCCGAGCGGCCGGCCGGTCTCCCCGATCGGGCCGTGCACGGTGACGCCTGGCCCGGCAACATCGTCCGCACGACCGACGGGGTCCTGATGATGGACCTGGAGCGCTTCTCTGTCGGCCCCCCGGAGTGGGATCTCGTGTCCACTGCCGTGCGCGCGAAGACCACGGGCGTCGTCAGCGCACGCGAGTACGACCGCTTCTGTGCGGTGTACGGGTACGACGTCACGGCATGGGAGGGCTATCCCGTCCTCGCGCGCGCCCGTGAGCTGCGCATGGTGACGTACGCGGCTCAGCACGCAGCTAGCAACGCGGAGTGGAGGAGCCAGGCGCAGTATCGGATCGACTGTCTCCGCGGTCGATCCGGCCCGCGGCCGTGGCCGTGGACGGGAATCCTCTGATCCGGGGTGCTTCAGCCTCGATCCACCGCCCGAGCTTCCAGCCACGCCTCCACCTCCGGCCAGCGGTAGCGCAAATAGCGGCCTACCTTGTGGGCTCGCGGACCCTGGTGTCGGTGATTCCATATGTAGACCGTGTTCAGTGGCACGCCCAGGAAGTCGGCCAGTTCCCTAGCACTCATCAACGGACAACGACCCCCCGCGCCACTCTCGGCTTCTGCCACACGGGCGGTGGTTCGACGCATGAGTACTCCAAAACGGCTCGGAGCGGGCAGGAAAGAACCACGTGAGCGATAGTCCGCTGGGGTGGCAGACAGAACAGTGACACGGAATTCCAGCCGAACCAAATAGAAGAACTTTTGGCGAAATACCCCCCTCCGAACTCTCGGAAGATGCCAGCGAATCCTCGGCGAGGGCTCGTCGAATCCTCGCAGACGTGTGAGCGAGGATTCTCCGAGTGAGATCTTCCCCACCACTCCACACCCTTTTCCACAAAGACCCCAAGAATACGTTTGACATTTTCGGATCACCTGGATCAGGATCCCATTAACTCGGGAGGCGATGAACGGGAACGCGATCTCGCCGTCGATGACGCCCCCTGAGACGGGAACCCACAAAGAGACTTCAAGGCCCGCCGGAAAACAGGAGTTGAGTCCATGCCGTACGACCGCTGGCACAAGTCGCGTCCGAAAGCCGGAGAGTCGGCCTGCCGAGAGCACGGCAAGGTTCCGACGGCGGATCACGGGGTCGGCAAGCGGTGGCAGGCCCGTTGGCGCAACCGGGAAGGTGTCCAACAGACAGAGCTGTTCCGCACCGAGGCCGAAGCCCGCAGGCACGAGACCAAGATGCGGTCCGGGGTGGACGACGGGTCGTACATCAACCCCCGCGCAGGAGAGATCAGGGTCTCTGAACTCGCCCTCACCTGGCTCAAGGGACACGAGCACAAGAATCCGCGCACGTACCGCCGCCACAAGGAGCGGGTTCAGCTGCACATCATCCCTACCGCCGTCGGGAAGATGCGGGTGAAGGACGTGAAGCCGTCGTCACTGCTGAACTGGCTGCACGATCGCCGGCGACTGCTCGGAAGTTCTACGCTGCGCCTGGTCTTCGACAACCTTCGGGCCATATTCGACCTGGCGGTGGACGACAGCCTGATAGCCAAGAATCCCTGCCTGGCCAAATCAGTACAGGATGCCAAGCCGAAGCGAGGAGACGGCGGCCGGGCAGAGCTGACCCTGTCATGGGAAGACACCGAGAAGATCCGTGCCGAACTTCCCGACCGCTACAAGGCACTCGTCGACTGCGGTCGCGGCCTGGGCCTTCGCCAAGGAGAAATATTCGGCCTGTCGCCGGAAGACATCGACTGGACGCATTCGGACGGCCCGATGGTGCATGTACAACGACAAGTAGTCCACGACGGCTCGTTCCTGGTATACGCCCTCCCCAAAGGGGGAGACGCCGAGGACCCGAAGGACCGGTGGGTCGAGCTGACCGAGGACGTGGCCATCCCCCTGCGCGAACACATGGAGAAATACCCACCCGTCGAGGTGACCCGACCGTGGGGCCACAAGGACGGTGCCCCGGTCACAGTGCAGCTGATCTTCTACACGCGGGAGAAGACCGCCATTCAGTCGAACTGGTTCAACTCCTACCGCTGGAAGCCCGCCCTGGCAGCAGCCGGCCTCATCAAGCCCCTTGACCCCGACGCGAAGGGGCGGCGCTGGGAGAAGTCCCGCGACATGATGATGCATGCCCTGCGACACCTGTACGCGTCGATGATGATCAACGGCGGGGTAGACGTGTACACGCTCGCGGACCGGCTCGGACATGCCGATCCCGCGTTCACTCTCCGTAAGTACGTGCACCGGATCGTGGGAGCCGGTTCCAAGATCCGCATCGCGGTCCGGAGCGCCTACGCGAGGGCCGCCTGACACCCGCACTGGTCGGCTTGTGCAGCATTCGTGCAAGATGATCTTCAGAAGGCTCGTTTAGGCAGGTCAGAGAGACTGTAGAGGAGTTCCGGGACATCTGAGGGTCCTCGGGAAGGACGCCGCCACACCCCTTCCGGCCTGCGCGGACGCGAGGCAGGGGGGGCCGTGGCGGCGCCTTGGGGACTTCTCCGCCGGCCGGCGTCAGGCCAGGGGGAGCGTGCGGGGCACGCCCCGGCGGAACACCGTCCAGGTGCGGAAGCCGATGTCGTGCAGCACGCGCACCACGTCCGGGTACTGGTCGCAGACGCGCTCGGGGACGTGCGCGTCGGAGGCGAAGGTGAGGGGCACGCCGAAGTGGTGGGCGCGCTCCAGGAGGTCGTGCTCCGGGTACCAGCCGCCGTGCATCTTGGTGCCGCCCGAGGTGTTGACCTCCATCACGGCACCGGCGTCGCGGATCGCCCGGAGCATCTCGTCGGCCGCGGCCGGCGCGGGGACGGTCCCCAGCCGCGGGTGGTTGCCCTTGAGGGCGTCCACGTGCCCCATCACCTGGAAGAGCCCCGAGCGCGCGCACTCCGCCACCGCACGGAAGTACCGTCCCTTGACCGCGGCCAGTTCCTCCTCGCCGTCCTCGACGGTCTCCCAGCGGGTGGTGTCGAAGATGTCCCGGCCCTCGAACATGTGGACGGAGCCGATGACGTAGTCCAGCGGGTACCCGGCCAGCTCCCTGGAGTAGGGGTCCATCCGGCCCCGGAAGAAGTCCGCCTCGGTGGAGACGAGGATCTCGATGCTGCGGGCGAACTCCTCCTTCAGCGCCAGGGCCTCGGCGATGTACGAGGGGAACTCCGACTTGGGCATCGCCACCGGGGGCAGCGCGTGGTCGGCCTCCTCCGCGAACATGGGTGTGTGGTCGGACAGGCCGAGCACCTTGACGCCCTTGTCGAGCGCCGCCGTGACGTAGTCGCGCAGCGAACCGGTGGCGTGCCCGCACCGCTCGTGGTGCGTGTGGAGGTCGATCACCGTCTCACACCGCCAGGTATCCGCCGTCGACGGGCAGGTCGGTGCCGGTGATGAAGCTCGCCTCGCCGGAGAGCAGGAACGCGATCGGCGCCGCGATCTCCTCCGGATCGGCGAACCGCTTCAGCAGGAACTTCCCGCCGTGCTCGGGCGCCGCCTCGGCCGTCGCCCGGTCCAGGCCCAGGGCCTCGCGGTGGAAGCGCTCGTTGTTGGCGTTCCAGACGGTGCCCGGGCTGACCGAGTTGACGCGGATGCCGCGCGGGGCCAGTTCCTCGGCCGTGCACCGGGTGAAGCCCAGTACGGCGGACTTCCCCGTGTTGTACGTCAGGTAGCCGCGCTGTGAGATGTGCGCCGAGATCGAGGCCATGTTGACGACGGCCGCGTCGGCGTCGCGCTCCGGCAGGCCCGCCACGAACTCACGGGTGACGAGCGAGAGTCCGACGATGGTCGGGTCGAGCGCGGCGTGCCAGTCCTCGGCGGTCGCCTCCAGCCCCTTGAAGACGAACCCGGCAGCCAGGTTGACCAGCAGTGTCGGCCGGTCCCAGCCGTCCGGGAGGTCCGCGAAGGCGGCCTTGACGGCCGCGGTGTCCATGACGTCGCCCACCGCGAGCCGGACCTCGTACCCCTCGGCCGTCCACTTCTCGACCGCGGCCCGGCCGTGCTCCGCGCTCCTGTCGTAGACCAGGACCCGGCAGCCCTCGGAGCACAGGCGCTCGACGACCGCGGCTCCGATGCCCTGCGCGCCGCCGGTCACCATCGCGGTGCGTCCGGCGAGTCCTCGTGCCCGGCCCCTCATCCTGCCAGCTCCTTCGTGGTGGTCCATCGTCCGACGAGGCGGACGGCCTCGTCGCGGTCCAGGTTCTCGGTGGCTCCGTGCGGGGACAGCGTCCGCCCGGTGCCGTCGGTGACGTCCGGGTCGGTGGCGAGCGCGGCCACCGCGTCCAGGTCCACGCCCGCCCGGACCAGGGCCCGGCCGAAGGGGGTGCCGTCCAGGCCGTCGCCGTCCCCGGCGGTGAAGTACCGCCAGTTCTGGAACATGCCCTCCAGGTGCCCCGCGGACAGGTGCACGGCGTTGCGCCCCTCCGAGAGCTCGATGCCGTGCTCGCGGGCGAGGGCCCCGAGGGCGCCCCGCAGCGATCCGGGTGCGGCGTGGAACGGGTGCAGCGCGCCGAGCACCTCGTCGCGCAGCTCCGCCACGGGTCGCGCGCTGTGGCACTCCAGCAGGCCGACCGAGGCGTCCGGGGTGCGGTATCCCTGGTCCAGGGCCGGCAGGAAGCCGTTGAGGACCACCGTCGGCCGGCCGCCCACCTCGGTGACGGAGGCGTACGAGCCGGAGCCGAGCTTGTTGATGCCCGCCTCCCGGCAGCGGTCCTCCAGCGCGCGCGGCGACAGGCCGCCGTGCGCCATCGCCACGTAGGCCGGGAGGACGTCGCGGACGCCCGCCTCCTCCCGCAGGGCGTCGAGTTCGTGACGGGCGCCGGAGGTCAGCGCGGCGACGCCGTCGACGGCCACCCGGTGCAGGCGGGGATAGTGCAGCAGCAGACCGCCACGGGTGGCGAAGTCCGCGGCCGGGACCACCGCGCAGCGCAGGACGGACACTCCCTGGCGGCCGAGTGCCTCCACCGCCGCCTCCGCCATGTCGGCGGCGTGCGGGGCGGTCATGACCTCGGGCTTGATCACGACGGCGACATGGCTGCCGCCGTCGGGCGCCGGCGCCTGCGGCCGGCCGCTGTCGGCGCGGCGCCGGGTGGCCGGCGCCGCGGCCGACAGGGCGCGTACCTCCTCGGGTGTCACCACAGGGTGATGCCCGTCTCTATCAGTTCCGCCGTCAGGTCGCCGGAGCTCGCGACCGTCTTCTCCACCAGCTCCTTCAGCGCGGTCTCGTCCGCGTCGGGGGAGGTGACGACGACCTCGTCCGGGGCCTCCAGCGGGGCTTCCTTGGAGGTGAAGATGTGCACCTGCGAGGGGCCGCCGAACCGCTCGTGGACCTCGCGGGCCAGACGCATGGCCATCACGTTGTAGATCTTCCCGGTGTGGTCGAGCGGGTTCTTGCCGGCGGGCGCCTCGATGCTCATCGGGCGCATCGGGGTGATGAGGCCGTTGACGCGGTTGCCGCGGCCGACGACACCGACGTCGCCGGTGTCGGCGACGGAGCCGATCGCGGTGAGGTACGGGCGGCCGTTGCGGTCGGTGGCGTTCATCAGCATCTGCACGTCCTGGATGCCGAGCGAGGCCACGTACGCCTCCAGCTCCTGCTGGATGACGGACTTGCGGGCCCAGTACTGGTCCATCGTCTCGATGTCGGCCGCGAGGAACGGCATGTTGACGACGAGGCTGAACGTGTCCCGGCGGCGGCTGCCGAAGACCTTGACGTCCCAGCCGGTGTCGGCGTGGCGCTTCTTGAAGTCGGCGCCGTTGATGAGGTTCTCCAGGCCGAGCACCACCGTCTCCAGGCGCGACAGCGGCGCGTAGCCGTGCAGCAGGTTGGTGTCGTTGGAGACGAGACCGGGGGCGCGCAGCGGCACCAGGTCGGCCGCGGAGGCCGGCTGGTAGCGCGAGACGCCGCGGCCCGAGCCCTGGTGGTCGACGATGCCGAGCTCGACCACCAGGTGACGCTCGGGATCGAAACCGGTGGTGACCTCGGAGAGGACGTCGGCGGCGGCACGGAACATGATGTCGTGCACCGGTATCTCGGTGGAGCCGACGCGGTAGGCGCCCTTGCCGAACACCTTGACGCGGTACGGGGCGGTGATCTCGCCCCGCCCGAAGTCGACGTCGGCGCCGCCGCCGTACAGCGTGACCTTGTCGAACCAGTGGTGGGCGACGCCGCCGAACTCCTTCAGGCAGTGCTGGGAGTAGTAGCGGGACATGCGCTCCGCCATGGCGTCGCACATGGTGTCGGGGTGGCCGACGCCCTTGCGCTCGACGAGCTCGTAGGGGAGGTCCTCGACGGTGCGGGAGTCTCGTTCGATCGACAGCATGGCCATCTCTTCTCGGGTGATGAGGGGGAGGTGGGAGAACGGGGGGCGGTCAGGCGCGCCAGGGGCGCGGTACCCGGCGGGCGGATGCCTCGTGGGTGTCGGCCCAGCGCCGGATCGACCGGTACAGCACGTCCCGCGTGTCGGGGACCCGGACGGTGACGTCGAAGGGGTCGGTCACCGACAGGTAGCCCTGGTAGGCGCGGAAGGCGGTCACCTTCAGCAACTGCGCCCGGTCCAGGTACTCCTCGGCGAACGGCAGGTAGAAGCGGTTCCACTGCTGGGGCGTCACGTACGGCAGCCGGTCCAGCGGGGTCACGTCGTGCTCGGCGCGCCAGTCGTTCAGGGCCTCGAGGACGGTGTCGAAGGCGTCGCCGACCCGCTGGGCGCCGTCGCCCCGGCCGAGCACCGACAGCCGGTGCCCCCGCGGCGGACCGGAGTCGAGCAGCCGGGTCACGTGCTCGGCGACGTCGTCGGTGCTGACCATGTCCAGCAGGCCCTTCTCCTCCGCGACGAGCGCGGGCACGGCGCCGTTGCACATCGCGGCGGGCAGCCAGAAGAAGCCGCTGTAGCGGTCGAGCGCGCCGTCCGCCCGGGAACCCATGACGATCGGGAAGCGCACGATGTCGGCGCCGTCCCGCTCGGCGTGGACGATCCGCTCGGCATGCGCCTTGGACCACTCGTAGGAGTTGCGGTAGGCGTCGCGCGAGGGTGAGGTGATGTCGCCCTCGAGGCCCGTGACGAAGGACGAGGACAGGTGGACGAAGTGGGTCTCGGGGCCGGCCAGGGAGAGCACCGCGCGCAACGGCACGACGTTGGCGTCCTCGGCGTCCTCGTCGGGGAGGTTCCAGCGGGTGTCGGCGGCGCAGTGGACGACGGTGTCCCAGGGGCCGCGCAGCTCCCGCGGCGGCTCCTGCGTGCCGATGTGCCAGGCGGAGTGGTGCTCCCCCTCGCCGCCGCGGCGGCTGACACCGTGCGGTGCGTGGCCGGCCGCCCGCAGCGCGCGCATGACGGCGCTGCCGACGGCTCCCGTGGCGCCGGTGACCAGGATCCTCGCGGGCACGGTCACGAGACCGCCGTGATCCGCCGCTCGATGGCGTGCAGCATGTGCTCGGCGTTCTCCCGCAGTGCCTTGGTGGCGACCGGGTTGAGCATGTCGGCGAGGAGCGGGATGCCTATCTCGAAGTCGACGACGAAGGTGACGACCGAGGTGCCGTCGCCGGTGTCCTCGACGCGCCAGTACCCGTTGAAGACGTCGAGGTCCCCGGAGACCTGGTCGAAGGACATGACCCTCGCGTCGTGGTCGAGCGTGTCGGCCTCGACCCACTCCAGGACCGATCCCTTGAGCAGGACGGACCACTCACTGGTACGGGCCCCGGTGTCGGTCTCGCCGATCACGGTGACCGACTCGACGTTCTCCATGTAGGCGGCGTAGTCCTCGAGGCGGGTGACGGCCGTCCAGGCCTCGGCCGCCGGGGCCTTGATCGGCAGGTTGACCTCGACATGCGGCATGGTGGTGTGTCTCCTTGTGTGGTGCCCGGGGAGGGTTTCCGTGGCGTCCGGCGGCAGCGGCGGGGCGTCAGTCGGCCGGGTCGAAGGTGATCTCACGCCCTGTTCCGAAGCTGCCGACGACCTCGTCGCAGACCAGGAGGGACGGCGGGTGGTGGTGGGCGGCGAGCGAGTCGAGCGCGAGCGCGGCCGCCTGCTGTCCGCGTCCGTAGAGGCGGCTGCCGACGACCGGGGTGAGGAGGGACACCACCCGGTCGCGGGTGTCGCTGAGGGTGGCGCGCAGGCCCACCGCGGCGGCCATGGCCGCCGCTCCGTCCAGGGTGCCGCCGTCGATGTCCGCGGCGAGCTGGCGGCAGGCGCTGCCGAGGGTCAGCAGTTCGCGGGTGGCGCGGCCGAGCAGGGCGGTGCGCGGGCCGAAACGCCGCGAGACGTTCACACCGTGGTACGCCGTGTCCAGCAGGCCGCTGAGGACGCCGTGGTACGTGGCGGTCAGCAGCACCGAGAACCAGGCCATGCCGGAGGTGACGTTCTCGTCGATGACGTCGGCGGGGCCGCGGTGGAAGACGAGCCGGTCGTCGACCTCGACGTCCCGCAGGACCAGCCGGGCGGTGTCGGACTCCCGCATGCCGAGCGTGGGCCACTCCCCCTCGGCGTCCAGTCCGGGCGAACTGCTCGGGATCAGGGCGAGGATGGTCTCGTCGGTGCCGGTGACGCGGGCCGTCAGGCAGACCAGGGTGGCCGTGGTGGCCAGCGAGCAGGGGTACTTGACGCCGCTGACGCGGTAACCCTTCCCGGTCGGGACGGCCTCGGAGCGGCTGGTCATGAAGTTGGGGCTGCCGCCGGGCTCGGCGAACGCGGACGCCACGAGGGCGCCGGAGCGTGCGATGCCCTCCAGCAGCATCCACGTGGTGTCGCGGTGCCGTCGGAAGTAGTCGACCATCAGGCCGACCGTGAAGGCGTGCATGTTCAGGGCGACCGCGGCGGAGGGGTCGAGCCTGCCGAGCGTGCGCTGCGCCGCGGCCGTCCCGGCCAGGTTCGCGCCGGCGCCGCCGAGGTCCTCGGGGATCGGCAGCGCGGCGTATCCGCCCGCGGCGAGGTCCCTGATGCGTTCGGCGCCGGTGGCTCCCTCGCGGAGCCGGGGCGGTGTCCACGCCGTGCTCCAGCCGGCGTCCAGCAGAGCCCGGTGCGGCGGCACGCCGTCGTCGGGGTGTCCTGCCGTGTTCTCGGCAGCCGTGCCCATGGTTCTCCCTTCGCCCGTCACGGACCGGCCGGCCCGGTGGCCCGCGTGCCCGGCTCGCCGTGACGGATCGACTCTAGGCAGCGCGGAGGCCGTGGTTCAGCGGGTGTTTCTTTGTGCGGAACGCGAGATCGCGCGGAGGCGGCTCCGCCGGTCGTCACGGCTTTGGCACGGGTCCTGTCCGCCGGCCGTCACCGGTCCGGCACGGGCCCTGTCCGCCCGTCGTCACAGCCCGAGCAGGGTGAAGAACGCGTCCGGCACGGGAGCACCGGGTGTCACGCGGACGGTGTCCCAGCCGAGGGCCGCGGCGGGTACGAGGTCGAGTTCGGCCGAGTCGCCCACCATCACCCGGCGCTCGAAGTCGCCCTCGCCGATCCGCCGGAACGCGCGGGCGTCGGGCTTCTTCGGGCCGCCGTCGGCGGTGAACAGTCCCCGGTCGAAGATGTCGGGCGCCCCGGCCCGGCGCAGCAGATCCCACATCAGGGTGCCGGGCAGGTAGCAGTTGGACAGGAGCCGGAGCGTGTGGCCCGCCTGGTGCGCCCGGCGCGCGGCCTCCGCGACCGGCGCGCACAGGACGTATCCGTCGGGGTCGGCGCAGCCCAGCGCCCGCCACAGGGCCCCCTCCACCGCGGCCCGCTCCCGGACGGCGCCCTGGGCGCGCAGCGCGCCCTCCATCAGGTCGAGGGTCGCGGGCTGTGAGGCGCCCGGGTCCGTCATGACCTCGTACAGGGTGCCGTACACGGTGCGCACGACGGCGCCGGCGGACCCGGTGTCCAGCCCGAGCGCGTCGGCGAGGACGACGGTGAACCGTTCCGGGCCCGGCAGCGGCCGGGACGTGACCAGGGTGTCGAAACAGTCGAAGACGACGAGCGCGGACATGGGTGTCCCTCTCTGACGGCGTCCCGGATCCGGCGGCGCAGGGCTCAGGACCAGGAGAGTTTGCGGTGGTCGGCCCGGAAGAAGACGAGGGTGACGGCGGTGAGGCCGGCCGTGAAGGCGCAGAGGACGCCCGCCGGCAGCAGGACGTCCGCGACCCCGCCGCCGCGCAGGACGACCTCGTTGAAGCCGCGCATCGCCCAGTAGCTGGGCACGGCGGGAGCGAAGGGCTCCGCCCAGTCCGGCATCGCCGACTGGGGGGTCAGGGCGCCGCCGAGTCCCGCGAAGACCAGGGCCAGGATGTTGGCGATGACGCTGAGCTGGGAGATCGTGCGGCACAGCGCGACCAGCGCCATGCCCACCATGACCACGCAGAGCGCCAGCGGCAGCGCCACCACCACCAGGGCGAGGGGGGAACCCGTCACCCGCAGGTCGAACAGCGCTCCCCCGACCCCGAAGATGACGGCGAGCTGGAGCACCGCGGCGGCCAGCGGCACGACGACGCGCGCGGCCAGCAGCTCGACCGGGCGGGCGGTGCTCGCGCGCAGCCGGTCCCAGGTGTTCCAGCCGTGTTCGCGGAACATGGCGAAGCCGACCACGTTCACCAGGAAGAAGAGGAACATCACCGCCATGCCGGGGACGCCCTGTTCGGCGCCGTTGGCGTCGGCGGCCTCGCCGCCGGCCCGCAGGGCGGCGCGGAACAGCGGCTGCATGAAGCCCATGATGAGCAGCGGCATGACCGTGCGGACCACCAGGGGCGCGGGGTCGCGCAGCAGCAGCCGGACGTCCTGCCGGACGAGGGCGGTGATCCGTGTCAGTGCCCCGTCACGCATGCTGTTCCGCCTCGATCCTGTCCGTGCTCGCGTGGTCTTCCCCGTCGCCGCCGTGCTGCCCTCCGGTGAGCCTCAGGAAGACGCTGTCGAGGCTGGGCCGGACGACGCGCAGGGCGGACAGCCGGGCGGCGGCGTCGCCGAGGGCGGCCAGCACCTGGGCCGTGACCAGGTGGGGCTGTTCCACCCGGACGAGGAGCGTGTCCCCCTGCCGGGTCACCGGCCAGGGCAGGTCGAGTTCGGGAGGCGCGCCGGAGAAGACCAGTTCCACGGCGCTGTCGCCGTGCCGCCGGACCAGGTCGTCGACGGAGCCGCGGGCGATGACGCGCCCCCGGTGCAGGACCGCCACGTCCGCGGCGAGGTCCTCGATCTCGGGGAGGTAGTGCGTGGAGTAGCAGACGGCGGTGCCCTGCGCGGCCAGCTCCCGCACATGGGCGACGAGGCGGGCCCGGGTCTCCACGTCGACACCCGCGGTGGGCTCGTCGAGGAGCACCAGCCGCGGCCGGTGGATCAGTGCCATCGCGGTGTGCACACGGCGCTGCTGGCCGCCGGAGAGCCGGGACGCGGGGCGGTCCATCAGCCCGGTGAGCGCGAGGGGTTCGGCGACCTCCTCGGTGCGCCGCCGGGCCTCCTTGCCGCGCAGGCCGGCCAGTTCGGCGAAGAACTGCAGGTTCTGACGTACCGTCAGGGGTGGGTAGATGCCCAGTTCCTGCGGGGCCAGGCCGAGTTCGCGGCGGGCCCGGCGCGGATGCCGCGTCACGGAGTGACCCAGTACCTCGATCTCCCCGGCGTCCGGCCGCACGAGGCCCGCGATCAGGGACATCAGCGTGGTCTTGCCCGCGCCGTTGTGTCCCAGCAGGCCCACGATCATGCCCTCGGCGATCTCCAGGTCGACGTGGTCGAGGGCGATCGTGCCGCCGTAGCTCTTGCCGGCTCCGCGCACGGAGAGGGCCGGTGGCCGGCTCCGCGCACGGACCGGCCCCGACTCAGTCGGCACGGCGCGTCCAGGCGTCCGGCAGCAGCGGGGGCAGACCGACGCGGTCCATCAGAGGCTGCCAGGTACGGGCGAGTTTGAAGCCCTTCATCATGCCGCTGCCGGACCGGACGTCGGGCAGCGGTTCGGTGTACCCGAGCTGTGCCTCGGTCTCCGCGAGGTGGTCGCGCAGCCGCTGGAGCCACGCCTCGCCGCGCTCACCGGCCGCGTCCAGCCCCTCGGCGGCGAGCGCCGTCCCGGCCTGTGCCTCCTCGGCGGGAAGACCGGCGAACGGATCGAAGGCGGCCTCGTCGTGGCCGTACATCAGCTCGCCCTCGGTGCGCAGCCCGCGGATCGACAGCGACAGCTGGATCAGGTCGTGGGCCATGAGGACGGCGACCTCGTCCTGTCCGGCGGCGACGGCGCCCTCGACGTCCTCCAGGCGGGCCCGGCAGCCCAGGAGGAGACGGGCGGCGCCGTGGCCGCGGAAGGTGAGCAGCCGCCGGAGGTCGGCGGACGCGTCGGCGGGGCCGGTGGCCGTGTCGCCGGTCACGGTCGTGGGGGAATGCGTCACGCGGGAACCTCCGGAGCCGGGTGGGCGACACCGAGCCACACCATGTTGTGCGTGAAGAGCGGAAGAAGATCCTCGGGGGGCGCGGCGCCGGCCGGCCCCGACCAGACGACGCCGTCGCCGTCGGCGGCCGGCAGGCCGAGCCGCCGTACTTCCAGGGCCCGCAGCTGCCAGCGGTCCACGACCGTGCGGTCGTCCAGTTCCATGGTCCCGGCGCCGGTGGCCCAGCGCAGCACGGTGTGCAGCGTCCCGGCGGGTCCGACGAGGCGTTCGACGGCGTCGAGGCAGAACGGCACCCGCTCGCGGGGATCGGCGGGCGTCAGGACGGTGCGCAGCAGCCGCAGGTTCTCGTGGTCGCCGAGCGCCTTCAGCTTCTCGCCCGCCCACTTGGCGGCGAAGTACAGTTCCCCGCCGTCGGCCGCACGGGCGTTCAGCGCGGCGACGACCGCCTCGCGGGCCCGGACCGCGGCCGTCTGCGGCTTGGCGTCGAGCAGCCAGCGGGCGGCCTGGGCGAGCCGGTGCGCCTCGACCACCCACCACTCCCGCAGGACTTCCGCGAGCCACGGCCCGCGCAGCCCCGCGTGCCAGACGTCCCAGGGCTCGACGACCGCGAGGGGCAGTCCGAGGGCGAGCCGGGAGACGGTGCTGAGGGTACGGCGCCGGTGGTTCCAGGCGTCCTCGGTGACGCTCTCGAAGCGCGGCCACGGCTCGGCGGTCAGCGCGGCGGCACTCGCCCGGACGGTGCTCGCCCGGCGGATGCCGATGTCGATCAGCGTGCCGTGCTCGTGGGACTGGATGGGGAAGCGCTTGAGGTTCTCGTTCTCGACGAGCACCAGGAGATCGAGGTCGCTGCGCACGTTGCCGAAGCCCGCGAGCACCGACCCGGCGACGACCGCGAGGGCCGGCGTCCCCATGCCCTGGTCGGCCTCCTTGAGCACGGCGTCCCTGCTCAGTCCCCGCAGGTCGAGGAAGGCGGCGAGGCGCCTCTCCAGGACATCCGGTCCGGGGAACGCCGCAGCGCCCGGGGAAGTGGTCTCCATGCGTCGGTGCACCTTTCGGATACGGACGGCGAGGATGATCACCCTGTCAAGGGCGTCGTCCGGGTTCAACGCGTGTTCCGGCAGCCGGAACACCGCTTCACAGGGACGCGCGCGGCGGGCTAGAACCGTGTCCCGACAGCTGCGGACCGTCCGCCCCGCCGACCGGCGGCACTCCCGTGAGGGGCACCGCGTCGTGCGGTCCGCGATCCGCCGGACCACGGAAGGGGACGGCTGCGCACATGACCGCGAACACCGGCGACAGGACGGCCCGGGAGGCGCTCACCGCCATCCGGCGGCACCTCTCGCCGCAACTGGCCCTCGTCTACGGCATGAACGGCTCGGGCGCCGTCGAGGCGCGGGGCGAGGGCGCGCGGATGCACCTCTCCGACGGCCGCACCGCGCTCGACTTCGGCAGTTACGCGGTGACGCTGCTGGGTCAGCGCCACCCGGCCGTGGTGGCGGCGGTGCGTGACGAGCTGGACGCGATGCCGGTGTCCAGCCGGGTCCTGGGCAACCGGGCCACCGCGGCGCTCGCCGCGGCGCTGGCCGGCTGGGCCGACCCGGGCCGCCTGACGAAGGTGTGGCTGGGGCTGAACGGCGGCGACGCGGTGGAGGCGGCGCTGAAACTGGCCCGCCGGGCCACCGGCCGCCGGCGGGTGATCGCGGTCGAGGGCGCCTACCACGGCAAGTCCATGGGCGCGCTGGCCGCGACCTGGAACGCCCGCTACCGCGAGTCCCTGGAGCCGCTCCTCGGCGGGGTGACCCACATTCCCGCGGACGTCTCCGCGGTACCCGGCGCCTTCGAGGGCGAGGAGGTCGCCGCCGTCCTGTTCGAGCCCGTGCAGGGCGAGGGCGGCGTACGGCCCCTGGACCCCGCGTTCCTGAGGGCCCTGGCCGACGCGGCCCGCGCCCACGGTGCGTTCGTCATCGCCGACGAGGTGCAGACCGGGCTGCGCCGCTGCGGCCCTCGCCTGGTCGGCACCGACCTCGGTCTCGAGCCGGACGCCGTACTGCTCGGCAAGGCGCTGGGCGGTGGGGTGCAGCCGGTGTCCGCCGTGGTGGCGACGCCGGAGCTGTACGCGCCGCTCGCCGCGGACCCCTTCGCGCACACGACCACGTTCTCCGGGCACCCGCTCGGTGCCGCGGCCGGTGTGGCGGCGCTGCGGGTGGTGGAGGAACTCGCCCCGCGCGGCGCACGCCTGGCGGAGGTCCTCGGCTCCGGCCTGACCCGGCTGGCGGAGCGCCACGCCGGTCTGGTCACCGCGGTGCGCGGACAGGGCCTCCTGTGGGGCGTCGAGTTCGCGACGCGGGCCGCCGCCGGCGAGGTCCTGATGGAGCTCGGCCGCCGGGGCCTGGTCGTCTCGCCCTGTCTGGGCCGGCCGGAGGTGCTGCGGCTGCTGCCGCCGCTGGTCGCCACGGACGAGGACGCCGAGGAGGCACTCGCCCTGCTGGACGCCGTCTACTCGGCGGTGCCCGACGAGTTCCGGACGCCGGCCGCCGCGGCCCGGCCCTGACCGTCCGGCGCCCCGCCCCACGACCGTCCGGGCCGGGACCCGGCAGCAACGCAAGGAGGACGAGATGAGCACGGAACCCGGCGCCCCGGCCGGAACCCGGGACACACCGCAGACACAGGCGGCGCCCGACCAGACCGGCGTCCAGTACCGCTACCACCGCGACCTGTTCCCCGCGCTGCACGACTGGGAGAACACCGAGCGGGCCATCGTGGAGTTCACCGGCGAGCAGGGGCCCGACGGGCTCCTGGGCCTGGACCAGATGGGTCACTTCGGCCCCCAGGGCTGCGACGTCGTGGTCGGCGCCGTCGTCGCCCGCCTGGGCTCCGGCCGTGCGGTGGACCTGTGCGAGCTGGGCAGCGGTTTCGGCGGCGCGCTGCGCTACACCGTGGACAGGCTCGCCGCCGCGGGCGTCGAGGTGCGGCGCTCCTACGGTGTCGACCTCGTCGCCGAGCACTGCGAGGTCAGCGCCCGGATCAGCCGCGCACAGGGCCGCACCACGATGACGGAGCTGTGCGCCTCGGCCACCGCCGTGCCCCTCCCCGCCGCCTCGCTCGACCTGGTGCTGGTCACGGGCTCGATGCCGCACTTCCCCGACCCGGGCGCCGTACTGCGCGAGGCGGCGCGGCTGCTGCGGCCCGGCGGGCTGCTGGTGCTCACCGAGGAGGTGAGCCTCACGCCGGACGGCGGGGAGCCCTCGGAGGCGTTCCGCGCGATCCATCCGCGCGGCGTCTTCTTCACCACGTCGCTGACCGACCGGACGGACCAGCTGGCCCGGGCCGGTTTCGGCGACGTGGAGCGCAAGGACCTGACCGACTGGGCCGTGGCACTGCTCGCCGACCGGCTGAAGGTGGTGCGCATCTTCCGCGGGAGCGTCGCGAACATCTACGGGGGAGCCTCGGCGGACCTCATCCGGGACACCCTGACCGCGGCCCGGGAGGAGTACCTCGCGGGCAGGCTGCTGCCCACGCTGTTCGTGGCCGGGAAGCCGTAGCCGGGAAGAACGGCGGGTGCCGTACGCCGTCAGGAGGCGGTCAGCAGTTCGGGATTGCGCTGCAGGGCGCGGGAGACGGCGGCGCACGCGGCCTTGAGGTGCGCGGCCGCCAGGCCCACGTGGAACCCGGTCTGCGGCCCCGCGACCGCCAGTGCCCCGGCGACCGCGCCGGATGCCGTCAGCACCGGGGCGGCGACACCGACCACGCCGGGCACGCCGCGGACGGCCGCGAAGCCCTGATGCCGCACGCGGGCCGACTCGACCTCCCGGACGCGCGCGCCCCGGCCGGCCGCTGTGTCGTCCTCGGCGCCGAAGGCACGGAACACCCTCGTCGCGGCCCGGTCGGAGGCCCGGGTCTCCTCCGTGCCCAGTCCGCGGCCGGGTTCGTGGGCGCGCCGTACGGCGTCCACCAGGACGGCGTCCGCACCGGTGGGGTCGGCGATGAAGACGAACGCGCTGCCGTGGGTGAGCCGGTGCAGTTGTTCCGCGTGCGGGAAGGCGATGTCGCGGAGCATGAGCTGGCGGGGCACCCGGGCCCCCAGCATGAACAGGCCCATGCCGAGTCTGAGTCCCTTCTCCCCTCGCTCCAGCATGCCCTCCTTGACGAGCTCGGTGATGATGCGGTGGGCCGTCGCCTTGGGCATGTCGGCCCGGCGGGCGATCTCGGAGAGCGGGAGTTCCGGCTCGCCGGACCGGAAGGCGCGGAGGACGCCGAGACCGCGCGCGAGCATGGAGCGGGAGCTGTTATCGACGGACAAAGGGATGACCTCCATGGCGGGGCGGAACGGTGGTGCGGTGCCGGCCCGGTACGCGACGGGGCGTACCGGGCCGACGCGGGCTCCGGGAGGGGGAGCCGCTACGCGGCGAGGGCGCCGGCGGCGTGCCGGTCGCGCAGTTCCTCGGCGTGGGTGACGACCTTGCGGATGCCTTCGGCCCAGGCGTCCATCAGGTCGGGGCGCTCGTCGGAGTACGTGGGCAGCCGCAGCGCGCGGGCGATGTAGGCGTCGACGCCCGGGAACTCGTCGCCCCGGTACACGCGGTAGGTGTTGTCCCCGGGGTGGTACGTGCCGGGGTGCCAGGACGGGCTGCGGAAGGCGGCCTCGCGGTGCAGCGGGGGCGAGGTGGGCCGGGTCAGCGGGACGCCCTCGGCCCTGACGGCGGCCGTGAAGACGTCGACGGGCAGGCCGCCGAGCTCCTCGGCGACGTAGAGGGGCTGGTAGCTGACGTAGTGGGCGACGCGGTCGACGTGCCGCTGTCGCACCGGCGGGGTGATGCCGGGGATGTCGTCCAGGAGGGCGCCGAGCCGGCCGTAGTTCCGCTCGCGTCCGGTCAGCACGGTGTCGAGCCGGGCGAGGGCGCCCCGGGCGAGGGCCGCGCCGACCGGGTGGATGCGGTAGTTGAGGCCGAAGCCGGTCCGGCCGTAGGCGCCGTACTCGTCGCTGGTGACGTCCTCCTCGCCGCGGTCGATGCAGTGACCGAGCATCACCGCGCGCTCGTAGATCCTGCGGTCGTCGGTGACGAGGACGCCCCCCTCGCCCGCCGTGACCTGCTTCTTGGCCTGGAGGCTGAAGGCGGCGACATCGCCGTGGCGGCCGACCGGCCGGCCCGAGCACTCCGCTCCGTGCGCCTGGGAGCAGTCCTCGACGACCGCGAGGCCGTGTTCGCGGGCGAAGGCGGTGATGCGCTCCATGTCGGCGGGGAAGCCCATGAGGTGGGTGACCACGACGGCCTTCGTGCGCGGCGTGAGGTGGGCGGCGAGCCCGTCGGGGTCGAGGATCCCGGTGTCGGGGTCCACGTCGGCGAGGACGGGAACGCCGTTGCAGGTGAAGACCGGCATGGCGGTGGCGAGGAAGGTGTAGGCCGGGGCGATGACCTCGTCGCCGGGGCGCAGATCCAGGCCGAAGAAGGCCGAGTGCAGGGCGGACGTGCCCGAGTTGACGGCGAGGGCGTGGGCGGCGCCGAGGCGCTCCCGGTAGCCGTTCTCCAGGGCCTGGACCTCGCCCTCGCTGCCGTTGTAGGTGATCTCACCGCGTCGCAGCATCGCGGTGACCGCTCCGATGTCCTCCTCGGTGATGTTCGGCCACTTGGGCCGCTCGGCCGGGGTCAGCAGGGGCTCTCCGCCGAGGAGCGCGAGTCGCGTCATGCCCGTTCCTTACTGAGTAGTTCTCGGATGTCGTGCGGGGTCCGCAACCGCAGGCAGGGCACGGAGCGGGCCTGCATGCGGGCGAACAGTTCGGTGTTGGTGCGCCGGACCACGGGGAACTCCCGGTGGGCCCAGAGCACGAGCTGCAGGGCGCTGCCGGGGCGTTCGCGGTTGCCGTTCCACAGTTCCTCCCGCGTGCGCAGCCGTCGTACGGTGCGACGCAGCAGCCGGGCCGTGGTGGTCCCGCGGGGCGGGTCGACCCAGACGACGGTGTCGGCGAGTTCCTCGAGGACCGGGTGGGCCGCGTCGTACTGCCCGTCGGCGATCCAGCCGTCGGTGCGGTCCAGGGCGGCGACGTCGGCGAGGAACTCGTCCTCGGGACGCCGCTGCCAGCCCGACGCCCAGAACATGGCGTCCAGCTCGTAGTGGGGCAGGCCCCGGGCCTCGGCGAGGGCGCGGGCGACGGTGCTCTTGCCCGCGCCCGAGGGGCCGACCACCCACACCCGGCTACCGGTCGTGCTCACGTTCCTCGCCCTTCTTCCCCTGCCGGGGGTGGTACGGGGACGGCTCCGTCCAGGAGCCGGGTCAGCGCGGCGGTTCCGTCGTGCAGGGCGGAGAAGTCCTGCCGGAGTTCGACGCCGGGCACCCGCGCCGCCAGGCGGGCGAGGAGGTCCTGCCGGACCGCCGGCGGGACGGGGGCGAAGAACGGCAGCAGGAAGTCGGCGTGCTTGACCACGGTGGGCAGTTCGTTGGCCGTGAGCCGGGCCAGGGTCTCCTCCGGGCCGAGGGGCACGACACCGGGTTCGGGGTGGAACCGGGGGAAGACCAGGACCCCGACCGGCGCCTCGGCCAGCAGCTCAGGGCCGCCCGCGAGGTCGCGCAGTTCCGCCGGGTGGAGCAGGCGGTCGGTGTCGCCGGGCAGTCCGACGGCGGCGAAGGTGTCCCCGCGCACGGAGACCCGACGGGGCCAGCCCCGTCCGGTCCAGCCGCCGGCGTCCGCGCGGACGGAGACGTCGTCGTTGCCGACGAAGCGGAGCCCGTGACGCAGGGCGGACAGGACGGTGGAGGTCTTCCCCGCCCGTTTAGCGCCCAGCACGAGCGCGCCGTGCCCGTCGTCCCGGGCCACCAGCCCGGCGTGCAGGAAGACCTCCGGTTCCTCCGCGTGCATCAGCCGCAGCAGGATGCGGGTGAACCGGACCAGGTTGTGCCGCAGGAAGGAGCGCGGCATCGCCGGGTCGAACAGCACCTCGCGGGCCGTTCCGTCGTACCAGAGCCGGGTGGGGGGTTCGGTGGCGCTGGTGATGACCACCTCCTCCCCCGGCGGCCGCCTGCGGTCCGCGGTCCCGATCCGCCAGCGGGCGTCGTCGGGGCCGCCGGGCCCGGGGGCGACCCGGACGTAGGGGCCGAGCAGCTCCCGGACGTACGCGGCCGCGTCGCGGCTCACGTCCAACGCCACCGCGTGCCCCGGGGTGCGGCACACGTACCGCGTCATCGCGGTGTCCCCTGCGGAGCTGTGGCGATGATGTCGGAGAGGACGCCGCGGACCGCGCCGGCGCCCTCGGCCCGCCAGCCGAGATACCACTCCAGGATGCCCGGGGCGCGCCGCGCGACCTGCCGGAGGTAGTCGGGCGACGGGACGAAGTTCAGCTCCAGCACCGGGATGAGGGAGCCGAGTTCGTCCGGTGTGAGCGGCTCGCGCGCCGTCGCGGCGGCGAGGACCGCCCGGGCCCGGTCCGGCAGGACCTGGAAGCTGCCGCGGGCCCTGCGGGGCAGGAACAGCAGCGCCCGTGCCACGTCGTAGACGCGGGAGCGCAGCTGCAGCGCGTCCCAGTCGAGGACGCAGGCCAGCTCCCCGCTGTCGGAGTACAGCAGGTTGGAGCCCGCGACCTCGCCGTGGGTGAGGACCTCGGGGAGGTCCCCGTACCCGGCGAGTTCGGTGCGGGCCCGGCGCAGCACCGCCGCGTAGGCGCGCCGGGCGTGGGCGCGCACGGCGGCGCTCACGTACGGGGCGGCTATCTCGTCGACCTCGTCCAGCGCCGCGTGCGGGGGCCGCTCGGTGGTGAGCCAGAACTCCAGGTTGCGGGTGGAGCTCTGGCCGTCCGCGGGCAGCCCGTCGACCGGGACGCGGTGCAGTGCCGCCAGGAAGGCACCGGCCTGTTCGATGTCGCCCGGCCGGCCCGAGTCGAAGGGCCGGCCCTCCCGCCAGGGCCGCAGTTGCCAGACGGAGCCGTCGTGGACGGCCGAGCTGCCTCCCTCCGCCGTCGGCACGGGAACCGCGACCGGGATGCCGGCGGCGGTCAGCCGGGGCAGGGCGGCGTGCTCGAAGGCCGTCCACTGCGGGGCGACGTCCCGCCCCAGCCGCTTGAGCGCGTACTCCCCCCGCGAAGTGGTCACGCGCCACACGCTGTTGACGCTCTCCCGGTTCAGTGACCACGCCCGGTGGGTACCGAGGCCGTAGCTCCGGTCGAGGACGCGGGCCACGGCGGGGTCGCGATCGGGCAGCCAGGAGGCGGGGTCAGGCATTCCCGTCGACCGCCTGCAGCGCGTGGTGCTCGCCGGCCTTGCGCACGAAGGCCTGGAAGTCGTGCAGTGCCTCGGATTCCTTGGCCCCCGTCTTCGGGCTCTTGAACAGGAAGGCGCAGACGGGGTCGATGACGCCGACCATGCCCTGGCGGGAGGCGCTGTACGCGGTGCGGACGGCGTTGGCCAGCACCGCGGCGGCATTGGGGCTGTCCTCGACCTCCAGGCGTACCTCCATGTGCACGGGGGCGCCGATGATGCTCTCGCCCTCGATGCGCAGGAAGCACACCTTGCGGTCGCCGAGGTGCTTGACGAAGCCGTTGGGGCCCGCGGCGACCTCGCGGGAGTCGATGCCGGCGTTGGCGAGGGCCTTGCGCTTGGAGACCTGCTTCGAGCGGGACCTGGCCGGGTCGGAGAGGTTCAGGAAGTCGGTGTTGCCGCCGACGTTGAGCTGGTAGTTGTCCTTGACCTCGACACCGCGGCTCTGGAAGAGCTCGATCAGGGCGGTGTGCAGGGTGGTGGCACCGAGGTGGCTGCGCAGGTCGTCACCGAGGAGGGGGGCGCCGTGCTCGGTGAACAGGGCCACCAGCTCGGGGTCGTTGGCGACGGGCTCGGGGGTGGCGTTGACGAAGCCCGCGCCCGCCTCGGCGGCGGCCCTGGCGTACGTCTGGACGGCCTCGGTCGAGCCGGTGGGCAGCAGGCAGACCACGACGTCGGGTCGTGCGGCGGCCAGGGCGGCGGCCAGCGACTCCGGGGTCGCGACGGCGGTGGCGGGATGGGCCTCGACGGCGTCGACGAGCGCGCCGTCGAGGCCGTCGAGCAGCGGGCCGGCCTGGACGGTGACGCCCAGGTGCGGCACGTCCACGTGGCGGACGGCGGCGGTGCGCCCCGCGTACACGGCCTCCGAGAGGTCCTGGCCCACCTTCAGGGCGTCGACGTCGAAGGCCGCGACGAACTCCACGTCGCCGAGACGGTGACCGCCGATGTATTCGTGCATCACGCCGTTGGAGGGGCCGGGCCGCTCCCGGTCCAGGACCACGGACTGCACGAAACTGGAGGCGCAGGAGCCGACGCCGGCCAGCGCGACCCTGATCACGTTGTTACTCAATGTATTCCTCCGGACGTATACCTGACGATCGTCAGGGATTACTCGGCGTACTGGGGCATCTCACGCGGCGTCGAGGCATCTCACTCGGCCGAGGATCGGTGCGGACAGTGGATCCGGTCCAGCAATGTCCGCCCGGTTTCGGCAAACGTATATCAATGGACTCCATTTATCCACCAGGAGAATCCAAAGAAATGTGAGGGCATCTCTCCGGCACGTGCGACGGCGATATCTCCACACGCGCCTCATCGCGCGTCGTGCCGAATTCGGGCACCTCACGCACGCCCCGGGAAAGCGCGGAGAAAGGGAGCGTAAATGGGCGCCACGGATCGCCCGTAAACCTTCGGGAAAAGAAAGGAGGGTTTACGGCGGGTGCGGGTCCACCAGATCATCGGCGCCGGGCGAACGGCGCCGGACAAGGGAACGGGGCGGCAGCTCCTTTCGGACGGAGCAGCCCCGCCTCACGACTGCCGTCGTGCCGTGGAGGCCCTCGCACGGCACGACGGCGTCACGTCACGGTGAGCCCGGCATCGACCATGAGGTTCTCACCGGTGATGAAACCGGCCTCCGAGGAGAGCAGGAAGGCGACGGCGGAGGCGATCTCCTCCGGGTCGGCGGTGCGGTGCAGCATGTGCCGGCCGCCGATGTCCGGACGGGCGTCCGCCTCCTCGCGCGACACTCCGTACTTCTCCCGGTAGCGGCGCGCGAGGTTGTCGCTCCAGACCGTTCCCGGGCTCACCGCGTTCACCCGGATTCCGGCCCCGGCCAGGTCGGTGGCCATGCACCGGGTCATGCCGATGATGGCGGCCTTGGTGGCGCTGTAGGTGACGGACCGGGGCTGCGCGATGTGCGCGGAGATCGAGGAGACGTTGACGACGCTGCCGCCGCCGGCGGCCTCCATCAGGGGCGCGCTGTGTTTGACCATCAGGGCGTGGCCCATGATGTTGACGTCCGTGACGCGCCGCCACTCCTCCACGGTGGCCTCGATCCCGCGCGTGATGAACGCGGCGGCGCAGTTCACGAGGAGTTCGACACCGCCGAACGCGGTCCGTGTCGCCTCCACCGCGGCCACCACGTCGCCCTCGTCGGAGATGTCGCCGCGCACGAAGCCGACGTGCTCACCGCCCGGGCGCCGTGCCAGTTCCGCGACCGCCGACTTCCCGAACTCTTCGTTCGTGTCCATGATCATGACGCGGGCGCCCTCCTCGACGAGGCGCTCGGCGACCGCCCTGCCGATCCCCTGGGCGCCGCCGGTCACCAGGGCGGGCCGTCCTCGCAGTCCCTTCACGTGCTGGTCCCTCCGGTTCCGTGCTCAGCTGCCGACGACATCGGGCTCGGCGGGGGCGCCGTCGGTGAGCACGGCGCGCAGCCGGGGTGCCAGATCGGCGGGCACCAGCCGGTCCGTGGCGGCGTCCAGCTCGTCCAGCGTCCACCACCGGTGACCGGAGACCGTGTCGATCTCCCCCTGGCTGAAGCCGCTGGTGTCGACGGAGAAGTGGGAGACGCGGCAGAGGTAGAACCGCTCGCGGCAGTCGTAGGTGTTGCCGCCCCAGGAGGCGACGGCCTCCCGGTACCAGATCTGGGGGCCGATCTCGAACTCCGTGCGTCCGGTCTCCTCCTCGACCTCCCGGCGCAGGGCGTCCTCGGGGGACTCCCCCTCCTTGATGCCACCGCCCACCGGGTACCAGAAGGTCTCGCCGTTGGCGTCGTCCACGCTGGAGAACAACAGGAGTCTGTCGTCCTCGTCCAGCAGCACGGCCCGGGCGCTGTAACGGATCTGCGGGGTGGTGGTCACGAGGGGTCTCCTGTCTTCTCGGTACCGGCGCGCGGGGCGAGCCAGGCCGCCAGAACGTCGCTCCTGTAGGTGGCCGGTGTCCACGTGGCGTGCCGGGCGGGCACGGCGGCGACCAGTTCGCCGAGCCGGCCCTTGACGTCACCGGCCGGTTCGGGGCTCGCGTCCGCGGACAGCCACCGGCCGCGGTACGCCGTGTCGGGTACGAGGATGTGCTCGGCCAGGGCGGACACGGCCTCCCCCTCGGCGACCGGGCCGGACAGGGGCTGGGGGGCGCCGGTGTTCTCGAGCAGCACCAGCGTGTCGATCCGCGTGGAGGCCAGGAACTCGACACCGGCCAGACGCCGCATCTCCCCGTTGCTGAGCGAGATCTTGCCCTTGGGGTCCGGCCTGCGGACGGCCGCCTCACCGTGTCTGATCAGTCCGTCCTTCTCGCCGGGCTCGATACCGAGACCGGCCGCCGCTTCCCGGGTGAGGCGGGTGGACAGCGGCAGACCGACCACGACCCGTTCCGGGCCGTCGGCCAGCAGCAGGCACCGGTCGGTGGCGACGCAGTAGCCGCCCGCGCGGGCGAGCTGGACGGCGGCCGAGGTCTTGCCGGCGCCGGAGGGACCGGCGAGGACCACCCCGGTGCCGTCGGGCAGGACGGCCGCCGCGCCGTGCAGCATGAGCGCGCCGCGGTCGACGAAGTGCTCGCGCACCAGTTCCCGCATGGTGCGGGTGACGACGAGGCCCAGCTCGTGCTCGTGCGCGGCGACGATCTCCCAGGTGAGGAAGTCGGTGGTGATCAGGGCGTGCGGGAACTCGTGCCCCTCCTGCGAGACGAGGACGAACGCCCCGTCCTCGTTCCGGTGGCAGCCGTACCACCAGCCGGCGTAGGACTCACGACGCTCGGTCGCCGGTCTCGCGGTCAGCTCCGCGAGTCGCGACGGGGAGCTGACGGCTTCGATGTCGATCCGCGTGGCGGCCCGGTCCGGCTCCTCGCGGGCGAGACGGTGCTGGCTGCTGACGTAGTCGAGGACCTCGGGGTCCTCGGCCCGGACCCGTAACTCCAGGTCGTGCCAGACCGTCCGGGTCTCGCGTGGTAATCCCAAGGTGAAACGCCTCCATGACGCAGAAGAAGTGATCGTGCGGCACCGGCCTGCGGGTGCTCTATCTCCCTCGCGCACCGGAGCCGAAGGCGGTCACGATCGATCCTCCTGTGACGGATATCTCCGCAGGAGCTGCTTCTGCGCAGGAGCGCGTTCTCTTCAGCATTCCGCTTCTTTCTGTTGCGACAGACAGCGATCACCTCAGCGGATATCCACTGCGACACGTGCCTTCACGTCACGGCAATTATCGGTTTTCACTGACTGGACAGAGGACGAACCGGCCGGTAAGTTACTGACCCGTTGCCTTCCGGGTCTTGCTTGCTGACCCCATGGGGTTTAAGGACTGCTGGCGATCATCTCAAACATCATTGAAACTTTCAACGCTTCAGTTCCCTTTCGGCGAGGGCGAGCGGGGCAGTTCCTTGTACGAAGGACCACCGGCACGCCGATTCGGCCTCCTCACCCCTTCCGATAATGTGGCGCGAAATCGGCGCGGACTTGTCCGGTGTGGGCGGATACAACCTTTTCCGACCTCGGTCGAGGGGTGCCGGGCCGCCCCGGAGCCCACCTGACATGGCGCGGTTCTTGCCATGGACCGGCGGGCGGTGGGACGGGCGGCCGGCGGACCGACCGCGAGGCGCTGCCGAGCGTGAACTGGTGATCTCACTAGCCGGCCGTCGGACACCGGGCGCGGCGCACCGTGTGACGTCGTGTCAGGCGCGGGTCTCCAGGCGGTGGGCGCGGGCGGTGAGGTGGCGGCGCTCGGGGGCGCTGGTGGTGCGGCGGGCGGCTTCGCGGTAGGAGGCCGCGGCGGCCCCGTGGTCGCCGAGGAGTTCGAGGAGGTGGGCGCGGGTGGCGAGCAGCCGGTGGTGGCGGGCCGTGCGACGGTCGGCCTCCAGGGCCGTCACCAGGTCGAGTCCCGCGGCCGGGCCGTGGACCATGGCGACGGCGACCGCGCGGTTGAGGGAGACCACCGGGTTCGGCCCGAACCGTTCCAGGAGCTCGTACAGGGCGAGGATCTGGGGCCAGTCGGTGGTGCCGGTGTCCTCGGCCTCGTCGTGCACGGCCGCGATGGCGGCCTGCAGTTGGTACGGGCCGACCCGGCCGCGCGGCAGGGTCCGGCTGATCAGGTCGACGCCCTCGGCGACGAGCCGGCGGTCCCACCGGCCGCGGTCCTGTTCCGCCAGCGGCACCAGTTCCCCGGAGGGGCCGGTGCGGGCGGGGCGGCGCGCGTCGGTGAGCAGCATCAGCGCGAGGAGCCCCGCGGTCTCGGTGTCGTCGGGCACCAGGCGGTGCAGCATCCGGGTGAGCCGGATCGCCTCGGCGGAGAGTTCCGGCACGGTCAGACCGGCGCCGCCGGTGGTGGTGTACCCCTCGTTGAAGATCAGGTAGAGCACGTGCCGCACCTCGGCCAGCCGCTCGGTGAGATCGGTGCCCTCGGGCACGGTCAGGGGGATGCCGGACTCCTTGACGGTCCGCTTGGCCCGGCTGACGCGCTGGGCCATGGTCGCCTCGGGCACCAGGAAGGCGGCGGCGATCTGCGCGGTGGTCAGGCCGCCGACCGCGCGCAGGGTCAGCGCGATCCGGCCGGCCGGTGACAGCGCGGGGTGGCAGCACAGGAACAGCAGGGCCAGCGAGTCGTCCCGGTCCGCGTCGGGGACGGTGTCGGCGGCGTGGCCGAGCAGTTCGGCCTGCGGGGTGGCCAGGGCCAGGGCGTCCTCGCGGCGCCGGCGGGCGCTGTCGCTGCGGATCCGGTCGACCAGCTTGCGGGAGGCGACGGTGACCAGCCAGCCCCGGGGGTTGTCCGGGACGCCGGCCCCGGGCCACTGCAGGGCGGCGGCCAGCAGGGCTTCCTGGACGGCGTCCTCGCACGCGTCGAAGTCGCCGTGGCGGCGTACGAGCGCGCCGAGGACCTGCGGCGCCAGCTCGCGCAGCAGGTCCTCGACGGCATGGCGTGCGGCGGTCACACGTCCGCCGCGGACTCGTGCAGCACCGGCCACAGCTCGACCGGCTCCACGTCGGCGAACGGCATGTCCGCGGCGATCGCCTGCGCCCGCTCCGGGCTGTCGCAGTCCAGCAGGTAGAAGCTGGCGATGTACTCCTTGGTCTCCAGGTACGGCCCGTCGGTGACCGCCGGAACACCGTCCTCGCGGCGCACGAGCCGGGCGTTGGCCGCGTCCGCCAGGCCGTAGGCGCCGAGGAGTTCACCGCTCTCGCGGTACTTCCTGTTGAACGCCTCCTGCCTGGCGATCGCCTCCGGCCACGCCTCGGCCGGGAAGGAGTCCCACTTGGCCTGGTTGCCGTAGATCATCGCGACGTACTTCATCCCGGGTGTCCCCTCACTCCCGCGCGCCCCGTCGGCGCGCCGTCACCCCTCGGTCGGAGCGGGGAACGGGTCCTCGACATCCGACGACGACTTTCTTCGGAATTTTTTCCGCGCCGCCGTCGACCGGTCCGCACGCCGGAGCGGCGCGGACGATCAACCTACAACCCGGCGCCCCGGTTCCCGGCGCGGATGCGGGGTCCGGGTGGACCTGCCCACCCGGTTCGGGGCGGCGACGAGCGGGACCGACGCGAACCCGGTGAAGCGGGGCGGCGACGTCCGGCCCGGGAGCGGCTGCCGGCCGACGCGGGCCGTCCGGTGACCGCGGCACGATCGCCGGGACCCGGGTGCTCAGGGCGTTGTCGGTGGCGGCTGCCACACTCGGCCCATGACCGAGAAGACCGGTAACCACGTCGACTGGCAGCAGTTCCTTGGGCGTTGGCAGGAGGAGTGGGTCCCGGGCGAGGACGAGGCGGTGGAGCTGGCGGAGGGCGGCACGACCCTCGCCGACCTGGCGCTCTGCGCCCCGCCCGCGACCGAGGCGGAGACAGCCGCCGCCGAGGAGCGCCTGGGGGTCCGGCTGCCTCCGTCCTACCGGCGGTTCCTCGAGGCCAGCAACGGCTGGCGGTTCGACGAGGGGTCCATCCACCGGCTGGGCGCGGCCCACGAGATCGACTGGTTCGGGGACCCGTTCGACATGACCCCGGCCTACCAGCAGCAGCTGACCGGGCGTTCGACCGAGCAGGAGGTGCTGCTGGCCGGGATGTGGCGGCGGGCACTGCAGTTGGAGACCGACTCGGACATGTCCTACGCCCTGCTGGACCCGGGCGACACCGACGAGGACGGCGAGTGGGCCCTGTACGTCTACAAGGGGTGGAGCGGCGAGTTCCCGGACCGCTATCCGTCGTTCCGCGCCTATATGCAGAAGATGTACCAGGACTTCCACTCCGCCCGGGCCGGCCTTCCCGGCTTCGTGAACGACACCACCCGCGCCCTGGACGCCGACGTCGAGCGGGCACGGGAGGAGGCCCTGAGCGGGAGGTGGGAGAGCGCCCGGGAGCTGCTCACCGAGGCGCACCACTACGGGCGGCCCCGCGCCCTGGGCATGCTGCGGCAGCTGGACGCTCTGGCGCACGGCCTCGGGTACGGGCGCTACGGCTTCGGTGAACTCGTCGCCGATCCGCGCTGCACGGGTGAGTTGGTGCCCGCGATGGCCGCCGCGCACCTGCGGGACGAACGTCCCGGCAGCCCTCCCCGTCGGTTCGTGCTGGGCGCCGCGACCGACGACGAGGTCACCGCGGCCGCGGACGAGATCCTCGCCCGGCTCCGCGACGGATCCCACCGCTACGCGCCGGACGGCGCCTTCGGGGATGCGGTGGCCGAGGCGCGGGAGTCGGCGAGGCGGGGGGACACGGACACGGCGTGGCGGCTGATCCGTGCCGCGCTGCCGTCGTGGTCGCCGCCGGGGCCGGACCTGCTGGCGCCGGTCGGTCTGCTGGGGGATCCCGTGCTGGGTCCGGTGGTGACGCGGGAGCGGGGCCTGGAGCTGCTGGCCACGCCCCGGGCGGGCCGGCCGGGCCCGGTGCCCGCTCCGGTGCCGGACCTGGATCCGCCGGGGCTGTGCTGGCTGGCGGAGACCATGCGGTGGAACGCCCCGTACGGCTCCTACCGGTGCCTGTGGGTGGAGGGCGCGGAGCCGGAGGCGCTGCCCGGCCTGGTCGGGGAGGAGGGGGGTGCGGGCCTGACCGCTCCGCCCAGCCGTCCCGCCGGGTGGTTCCCCCACGACGTCCGGCGGCGGGACGACTCGGCGCCGTGGGAGGACCGGGCCGTGGTGGCGGTGGGCCGGACGGGCTCCGGGTGGGCGTTCGGCTTCGACACGGCCCCGCGGCCGTCGGAGCCCGGGACCTTCTTCGTCTCCCCGGCCGCCGCCGCCTCACGCGACGGGCGCGCGGTGGTGCTGTGGGTACGCCGCGGTCGCGACGACGCCCCGGCGGTGTTCCACCTGTCGGTCGCCGAGCGGGGCCAGGAGCGGTACGCGTACACGCTGCGCGGCACGGACGTCGCACGCACGGGCCCGGTGCCCGCGGCCCTCGACCCGGAACACGTCCTGCGCGGCGCCGACGACGCGGACCGCGAGCGGCGCCTGCTGGCCGCCGTACAGGACGGGTTCGGGCTCTCCCTGCCCCGGCACGCCCTGGCCGAGGGCATCCTGCCGCACCTGACCACCCGGTCCTGGAACCGCGCACCGCGGGAGGGCGAGGGCTACGCGTACGTCACGGTCCGCGCCGGGCGGTGACGAAGCCGCGCGCGACCCCGGCGCGGGCTCACCTTCCGCAAGGGGCGGCGGCGCTCCCCGGCCCTCCGGCACGGGCCCCGGCGCCGCCCCCGAGGGACTTCAGGAAGCGCTCCACGGCGTCCCCCGGCGGCTGGGCCGGATCGCCGGTCAGCAGGACGTGCAGGGCCCAGACCAGGGCGGCGCGACGGGTCTCCGTGCGCTTGCGCCACTCCTTGCCCATGCGGTGCGCCTCGCGCTCGGCCGTCGCGTCGATCCGCAGGACCTCACGGCCGATGATCTCGATGCCCGGCCCGGTCACCGCGTCCCCCGCCCGGTGCGCCGGCCCGCCGGGCCCCCGCTCCACCTCACACTCATGGGCGTTCACACTAGCCATAACACGTTGACAACGCCAACGTGAGGATTTCCTCTCCCGGCGGGCGTGAAGGTGTACGCTCCCTGCACGATGTACCCATCTTGCACGAGACGGGTGGAGCTGGGGAGGGGCACGTGGGGCTGGAGACGGTCGGCGGACGGTTCCGGATCACGGGGGCCGTGGGACGCGGAAACATGGGGGAGGTGCACCGGGCCGAGGACCTCGAGGCCGGCCCGGACTCCCCGCACCGCCACGTCGCCGTCAAGACCGTGCTGCGCGGCCGCACCGGGATCGCGGTGGACACCTCGGGGTCCGGCAAGGAGGTGGACCGCTTCCGCCGCGAGGTGCGGATCATGCGGATGCTCTCCCGGGGCCACCCGAACCTCACCCTGCTGATCGACGGCGGCGTGGACGACGCCCCGGGCGGCAGCGGCCTGCCCTACCTGGCCATGGAGCTGCTGGACGGCGATCCGCTCGCCGACCTCATCGACGAGGAGCCCCAGCTCCCGGTCTCCTGGGCCGCCGCGATCGGGGCGCAGATCGCGGCCGGGCTCACCGCCGCGCACACCGCCGGGGTCGTCCACCGCGACCTGAAGCCGGCCAACGTGATGCTGACCGGCGACGGCACCGTCAAGATCCTCGACTTCGGCATGGGCTCGATCGTCGACGACCCCGACCAGACGCGGCTGACCAGCACCGGCGTCAGCCTGGGCACGGCCCGCTACATGGCGCCCGAGCAGTTCCGCGCCGAGCGGGTCTCCGCCCCGGCCGACCTCTACGCGCTCGGCTGCATCCTGTACGAGCTGCTGATCGGGCGCCCGCCGTTCTCCGCGCGCACCCACTACGAGCTCTCCGAACAGCACCTGCACGAGCGGCCGCCGCGGCTGACCCTGGTGCGCCCGGACCTGCCCGCCGGTCTGGTCCGGCTGGTGGAGCGCCTCCTCGAGAAGGACGCCGAGCTGCGGCCGGAGAACGCCGCCCTGGTCCGTGAGGTGCTGGTCCCGCTCGCGCTCGCGCCGGACGCCACGGCCGCCCTGCTCGCCCCGCACTGGCAGACGATGGACCCGGTGGCGCGGCTGCGCGCCCTGCTCCCCGAACGGGCCCCCGCCGCGCCCGCGCCCGTGCCGCGCAGGCAGCCGCGGCTGCCCGAGGCGATGGACGTCTTCGGCGTCCACGCCGACCTGATCGCCGAGTACGAGAGCTTCACCAGGAGCGGGACGGTGATCCGGGACGCCCGGATCGAGGGCTTCGTCGCCGACGACCTGAGGGCGAAGTCGCAGTGGCCCGACCCGTGGCTGTCGCTGAACCCGTTCTTCGCCGACGGCGGCCAGGTCACCGACCTGGTGCGGGACGGCGTGCTGCACCCCCGGTGCGCGGAGATCTTCCAGGCGGGCAAGAGGGAGACCTCGACGCGCCCGGACGGCCGGCCGCTGACCTTCCACCTCCACCAGCGGCAGGCGATCGAGGCCGCGCGGGCCGGCGACTCCTACGTGCTGACCACCGGCACCGGTTCCGGCAAGTCGCTGTCGTACATCGTGCCGATCGTGGACCGGGTGCTGAGGGAGCGCGAGGCGGCGGGCCCGGACGCGGGGGGCCGGGTGCGGGCGATCGTCGTCTACCCGATGAACGCGCTGGCCAACTCGCAGCTCGGGGAGCTGGAGAAGTACCTGCGCCACGGCTTCGGGAAGGGCCGCGAGCCGGTCACCTTCGCCCGCTACACCGGTCAGGAGTCCGCCGAGGAGCGCCGTGAGCTGCGCAGGAACCCCCCGGACATCCTGCTGACCAACTACGTGATGCTGGAGCTGATGCTGACCCGGCCGGACGACCGGTCCAGCCTGATCCGCATGGCCGAGGGGCTGCGGTTCCTGGTCTTCGACGAGCTGCACACCTACCGGGGCCGGCAGGGCGCCGACGTGGCGTTCCTGATCCGCCGGGTCCGCGAGGCCTGCCGGGCGTCGGCGTCCCTGCAGTGCGTCGGCACCTCGGCGACCATGTCCACCGAGGGGTCCTGGGAGGACCAGCGGCGCGAGGTGGCCAGGGTCGCCGGGCGGCTGTTCGGCACGACGGTGCTGCCGGAGCGGGTCATCGGCGAGACCCTGGTGCGGGCGACCGACGAGGCGCCGGAGTCCGTGCCCGCCGAGCGGCTGCGGGTGCCGGCGGCGCCCCGCGCGTACGAGGCGCTGACGAAGGACCCCCTCGCCCGCTGGGTGGAGTCCCGGTTCGGGCTGGAGCGCGAGGAGGGCACGGGCCGGCTGCGCCGCCGCGCCCCGGGCACCGTCGAGGAGGCGGCGGCCGAGCTGGCCGCCGCGTCCGGGGTGCCCGAGGAGAGCGTGCGCGAGGCGATCCGGACGACCCTGGAGGCGGGCGCGCAGGCCAAGCACCCGGTGACGGAGCGGCCGCTGTTCGCGTTCCGGCTGCACCAGTTCCTCTCCAAGGGCGACACCGTCTACACGACGCTGGAGGACCCGCTCACCCGGCCGCTGACCCGCACCTACCAGCTGGAGCAGCCGGACAGCGGCGGCAAGCCGCTGTTCCCGCTGGCGTTCTGCCGCGAGTGCGGCCAGGAGTACCTGACCGTGTGGCGCACCGAGGAGCACGGCGCGTTCCGCTACGAGCCGCGCCGGGACACCTCCGCCTCCGGGGGCCGCGAGGGCGAGGGCTACCTGTACGTGGGCGTGCCGGGGCAGGACTACGAGTGGCCGGCCGATCCGCAGCGGGCCGTGGACGACCGGCGGCTGCCGGAGTCGTGGCTGGAGCCGGACGCGCGGGGCGTGATGGTCGTCAGGAAGTCCTACCGGCCGCGCGTGCCCAGGCGCGTCGTCGTGGACGCCCGCGGCGAGGAGTCGGGCGAGGGCCTGGTGGCGGCGTTCGTGCCGGCGCCGTTCCTGTTCTGCCTGCACTGCCAGGTCTCCTACGAGCAGACCCGCGGCCGGGACTTCGCCAAGCTGGCCACCCTGGACCAGGAGGGCCGCTCCTCGGCGACCTCGCTGATCTCCGCGTCGATCGTGAAGTCGCTGCGGGCGGTGCCCGAGGAGAGCCTGGGCAAGGAGGCGCGCAAGCTCCTCACCTTCGTCGACAACCGGCAGGACGCCTCCCTGCAGGCCGGGCACTTCAACGACTTCGCCCAGGTCACCCAGTTGCGCGGCGCGCTGTACCAGGCCGCGCTGCGGGCGGGCGAGGAGGGGCTGCGCCACGACGACCTCGCCGAGGCCGTCACCGAGGTGATGGGGCTGGCGCCCCGCGAGTACGCGGCGGGCACGGACCTGCCGCCGTCCATGGAGCGGCGGGCGGCGAAGGTCTTCCGGGACGTCGTCGGCTACCGCCTCTACCGGGACCTGGAGCGCGGCTGGCGCATCACGATGCCGAACCTGGAGCAGACGGGCCTGCTGCGCATCGACTACGAGGACCTGGGCTGGGTCGCCGCCCGGTCCGACCGCTGGCGGTCCGCGCACGCCGTGCTGCGCGACGCCGACCCGGCGCTGCGCGAGGAGATCGGCCGCACGCTGCTCGACCACATGCGGCGCGGGCTCGCCATCGACGTGCAGTACTTCCGCGACGACTTCGACGCCCTGCAGCGGGCGAGCGAGGAGCGCCTGACCGGGCCGTGGGTGCTGGGCGACTCCGACCAGCCGTCCGTCGGCACCGCCTACCCGTACGGCTCGCGGCCGGGCATGGAGCGCTCGGCGCTGTTCCTGTCGGCGCGCGGCAAGTTCGGCAAGTACCTGCGGCGCAACGTGCCCGAGCTGCGCGAGGCGTCCGCGTCCCTGGAGGACGTGCAGCGCGTCATCGAGGACCTGCTGAAGGTGCTGCGGGACGCGGACCTGGTGCGCGAGGTGGAGGCGGTGCCCGAGCGCTCGGGGCCGGCCTTCCGCCGCCGCGCGGCGGAGAAGCGCACCGGCTACCGGGTGGCGGCCGCCGCCCTGGTCTGGCGGGCCGGTGACGGCGAGCGGGGCGCGGTCGACCCGCTGGCGCGCACCTACAGCAGCGGCGAGGGCCCGCGCGTCAACCCCTTCTTCCGGGACCTGTACCGCACGGCGGCGGCCGAGCTGGCCGGCCTGTTCGCGCGGGAGCACACCGCGCAGGTCGCGCCGGAGGACCGGCTGGAGCGCGAGCGGCGGTTCCGCGACGCGGAGCTGCCCCTGCTGTACTGCTCGCCGACGATGGAGCTGGGCGTGGACATCTCCTCGCTCAACGCGGTGATGATGCGCAACGTGCCGCCGACCCCGGCGAACTACGCGCAGCGCTCGGGCCGGGCGGGCCGCTCCGGCCAGCCCGCGCTGGTGACGACGTACTGCGCGACGGGCAACAGCCACGACCAGTACTACTTCCGCCGTTCCCAGGACATGGTGTCGGGGCAGGTGGCCCCGCCGCGCCTGGACCTCGCCAACGAGGACCTGGTCCGCTCCCACCTCCAGGGCATCTGGCTGGCGGAGACCGGCATGAAGCTGGGCACCGCGATCCCGGACGTCGTCGACGTCGCCTACGACCCCGACGGCGGCGACCGCCCCGATCCGCGGATGCCGCTGCCGCTGCTCGGCGACGTCCGCGACCTGTCCCTGGACGAGGGGGCCCGCCGGCGCGCGGTGGCCGCCGCGCGCACCGTCCTCGCCCCGCTGATCGCGGACTTCGAGGCGACGACCTGGTGGTACGACGAGTGGATCGAGGACCGCATCGAGCGGGCCCCGGAGAAGTTCGACGCGGCCTTCGACCGGTGGCGGGACCTGTTCCGGGCGGCCGTCATCGACCAGTACGAGCAGAACAAGCGGGTCGTCGACCACACCCTGTCCCCCGGTGAGCAGGCGCGGGCGCGCACCCGGCGCCGGGAGGCGGAGACGCAGACGAACCTGCTGCTGAACCGCTCCACCGACAGCACGTCGGTGATGAGCGACTTCAACCCGTACCGCTACCTGGCGTCCGAGGGGTTCCTGCCCGGCTACAGCTTCCCGCGGCTGCCGCTGGCCGCGTACATCCCGCGTTCCGGCAGCCGCCGCGGCGCCGACGGCGACTACCTGCAGCGTCCCCGGTTCCTGGCGATCCGCGAGTTCGGTCCCGGCGCGCTCATCTACCACGAGGGCGCCCGCTACCAGGTCACCCGGGTGCAGCTGCCGCCGGACGCCTCGGGCGACCTGGCGACGGCGGAGGCCCGGCGCTGCGACGGCTGCGGCTACCACCACGACGTCAGGGCGGGCTCCGACCTGTGCGCGATGTGCGGCGAGCCGCTGCGCGGCAAGCGCACCGGACTGCTCCACCTGCACACGGTGTACACCACGCCGCGCGAGCGGATCTCCTCCGACGAGGAGGAGCGCCGCCGGGCCGGTTTCCGCCTGGAGACGTCGTACGCGTTCCAGGACCACGGCGTCCGCAGGGGCCGCCTCACCTCGCACGTCGCCGACGCCGGCGGCGCGCCCGTGCTGGACCTGGACTACGGCGACTCGGCGACGGTGCGCATCACCAACCTGGGCCGGGTCCGCGACAAGGAGGGCGAGCCGGACGGCTACTGGCTGGACCTGGGCGACGGCCGCTGGCTCAACGACCGGGCCGCCGCGGACGCCATCGAGGGCACCGGCATGCCGGTGGTCGACGAGGACGGCAACGAGAAGCGCCGCAAGAAGCGGGTCCTGCCGTACGTGGAGGACCGCCGCAACATCCTGGTGGTGACGCTGGACGAGCCGCAGCCCGAGCCGGTGGCGCTGTCGCTGCTGTACGCGCTGGAGCGGGGCGTCGAGGCGGCGTTCGAGCTGGAGGACTCCGAGCTGACGGCGGAGCTGCTGCCCCCGGACGACGGCCCGCGCCGCCGCCTGCTGTTCACCGAGGCCGCCGAGGGCGGCGCCGGTGTGCTGCGCCGCATCCAGCACGACAGGGACGCCCTGGCGAAGGCCGCCCGCACCGCGCTGGAGATCTGCCACTTCGACCCGGACACCGGCGAGGACCTGGGCGGGCCCACGGAGCACGAGAGGTGCGCCCGCGGCTGCTACACCTGCCTGCTGACGTACGCCAACCAGGGGCACCACCGGCAGCTCAGCCGGCACACCGCCCGCCCGCTGCTGCTGCGCCTGGCCGGCGCCCGCACCGAGCGGGAGGACCGCGGGGAGTCCCGCAGCGAGGCGTTCCGCAGGCTGGCCCCGGCGGCCGGGGGGGCGGGCGCCGCGTCCGGGGGTGCCGCGGCGGCCGCGCCGACCCCGGTGGAGACGGACCTGGCGGCCCTCGTCGCGCGCGGCGACCTGCTCGGCTGGCTGAGGGCGAAGGGCCACCGGCTGCCGGACGAGGTCGACGTCCTCGTCGGCGCCGCGGCGGCCCGCCCCGACCTGGTCTTCCGCCTGGACGGCGTCCATCTCGCCGTGTTCGTCGACGTCCCCGGCCGGCCGGCCGACTCCACCCGTGACGTGGAGGCCGGCTACCGCCTGGAGGAGGCCGGCTGGGACGTCGTGCGCTTCCCGGCGGACGCGGACTGGGACGCCGTCGTCGAGCACCACGCCGCCTACTTCCACCTGCGCTGACCGCCCCCGCGCCCCCGACCTCCCGACGTACCGACTCCTTAGGAACCGAGACATCTCATGAGCCCCACGTACACAGCCGGTTCGCTGGTCGCCGCCCGTGGCCGGGAATGGGTGGTGCTGCCCGAGAGCGCCCCCGACATGCTGGTGCTGCGCCCGCTGGGCGGGAGCGAGGACGACATCGCGGCCGTCTTCCCCACGTTCGAGGAGGTGCGGCCCGCCGAGTTCGCCGCGCCGAGCCCGGACGACCTGGGCGACCAGCGCGCCGCCGGTCTGCTGCGCACGGCGCTGCGCATCGGGTTCCGGTCGGGCGCGGGCCCGTTCCGCTCGCTGGCGTCGATCGCCGTGGAGCCCCGCGCCTACCAGCTGGTGCCGCTGCTGATGGCGCTGCGGCAGCGCACGGTGCGGCTGCTGATCTCGGACGACGTCGGCATCGGCAAGACGGTCGAGGCGGGCCTGATCGCCAAGGAGCTGCTGGCGCAGGGCGAGGCGACCCGGCTGGCGGTGCTGTGCTCACCGGCGCTGGCCGAGCAGTGGCAGGGCGAGCTGCGGGAGAAGTTCGGCATCGACGCCGAGCTGGTGCTGGCGTCGACGGTGTCGCGCCTGGAGCGCAACCTGGAGCTGGGCCAGTCGCTGTTCGACCGGCACCCCTTCACGATCATCTCGACGGACTTCATCAAGTCGACCCGCCACCGCGAGGACTTCGTCAGGCACTGCCCCGACCTGGTGATCGTCGACGAGGCGCACACCTGTGTGGCCGCCGACGACCCCGCGCAGGGCGGCGCCTCCTCCGCGACCAGCCAGCTCCGTTACGAGCTGCTGCGGAAGGTCTCCGCCGACGCCGACCGCCACCTGCTGCTGCTGACCGCGACCCCGCACTCCGGCAAGGAGTCCGCGTTCCGCAACCTGCTCGGCCTGGTGCGGCCGGAGCTGGCGACGCTGGACCTGGAGACGCCGGCGGGGCGGGCCAGGCTCGCCGAGCACTTCGTGGCGCGCAAGCGCGCCGACGTGCGCACCTACCTCACCAGGGAGGACGGCCTCACCGACGACTCGCTGGCCGAGCGGACCGCGTTCCCGTCCGACCGCTGGACGAAGGACGAGCCCTACAAGCTGACCCCCGCCTACCGGGCGCTGCTGGACGACGCCATCGCCTACGCCCGCGACCGCGTCGAGGCGGCCGGGGAGCAGGGCCGGCGGGAGGCCAGGATCGCCTGGTGGTCGGTGATCGCGCTGCTGCGCTCCATGGTGTCCTCCCCGGCCGCCGCCGCGCAGACCCTCAGGACCCGCTCCGAGTCCGCCACCGCCCGCACCGCGCACGAGGCGGACCTGCTGGGCGCCCCGGTGGCCGCCGACTCCGCCGACAACGACCGCCTGGAGGGCATGGACGTCGCGCCGGGCGCCGCCGAGTCGGAGGACGCGGGCGCGCGGCTGCTGGAACTCGCCGAGCGGGCGGAGCGGTTGGTGGGTCCGGCGGAGGACGCGAAGCTGAAGGCGCTGACCCGGCACCTGAAGGCCCTGATCGCCGACGGCTACCACCCGATCGTCTTCTGCCGCTACATCCCCACCGCCGACTACCTCGCCGAGCAGCTGGACGGCAAGCTCGGCAGGAAGACGAAGGTCGCCGCCGTGACCGGCACCCTCTCCCCGCAGCAGCGCCTGGAGCGGATCGAGCAGCTCGCCGCCGAGGCTGCCGAGGGGGGCGACGACCCGGCCGTGCGCCGCGTGCTGATCGCCACCGACTGCCTCTCCGAGGGCGTCAACCTCCAGCACCACTTCGACGCCGTCGTCCACTACGACCTGGCCTGGAACCCCACCCGTCACGACCAGCGCGAGGGCCGCGTCGACCGCTACGGCCAAAAGCGCGACCAGGTCCGCGTCATCACCATGTACGGCGAGGACAACGGCATCGACGGCAAGGTCCTGGACGTGCTGTTCAGGAAGCACCGCCAGATCAAGAAGGACCTCGGCATCTCCGTCTCCGTCCCCGACGAGACCGCCTCCGGCGTCACCGACGCCGTGGTGGAGTGGCTGCTGCTGCACGGGCGGCAGGGCAGTCAGGAGAGCCTGTTCGAGATGGACGGCCACCAGGAGTCCTTCGACCGCATCGAGCGGGAGTGGAGCTCGGCCGCCGAGCGGGAGAAGACCTCCCGCTCCAAGTACGCGCAGCGGGCCATCCACCCGGAGGAGGTGGCCCGCGAGGTCGCCGCCGTACGGGCCGCGCTCGGCGGCGCGGAGGAGGTCCGCGAGTTCGCCCTGGAGGCGCTGCGGGATCTGGACGCGCTGGTCCGCGACCCGCGTGACGGCAGCGGCGACTTCACCGCGCAGGTCGGCGGCACCCCGGCGGGGCTGCGCGACGCGCTCGCGGCCACCCTGGGCAACCGGCTGGTCGAGGAGGACCGCGAGATCCCGTTCCGCACCACGCCGGCGATCGGGCGCGGCGAGGCCGCCCTGGTGCGCACCGACCCGGCGATCGGGGCCGTCGCCTCGTACGTCCTGGACTCGGCGCTGGACGCGAAGGCGCCGGGTCCGCGCCCGGCCCGCCGCTGCGGTGTGGTGACCACGGACGCGGTGGGCGTGCGCACCACGCTGCTGCTGGTCCGCTACCGCTTCCACCTCACCCTGCCGTCCCGCACCGGCGAGCGGCAGGTGGTCGCCGAGGACGCGCGGCTGCTGGCCTACGAGGGCCTGCCGCAGCGCGCCCGCTGGCTGGACGACGACGCGGCCGCCGCGCTGCTGGGGGCCCGCGCCACCGCCAACACCCACGAGCTGGCCGCCCGCAACGCCATCACCCGCGCCCTGGACGGCCTGCCCGGCCTCGCCGACCACCTCACCGCGTACGGCACCCGCCTGGCCGCCGAACTCGACGCCTCGCACCGCCGGGTGCGCAAGGCCAACGAGGAGATCGTCCGCGGCCTGAAGGTCGTCCCGCAGGAGCCCGCCGACGTCCTCGGCGTGTACGTCTACGTGCCGCCGCAGCCCGCCGCGCCCGCCACCACCGCCCCCGGAGCCGAAGCCTGATGTCCGCCGCCGCCACCCGCACCGCCCCGGCCTTCACCGCCGTCACCACGGTCGGCGGACTCCTCCCCGCCGACATGCTGCTGCGCATCGCCGAGGCGCGGAACCTGCCGGGCACCAGGCCCGCCGACTACGGCCTGCCCGCCTCGGTGCCCGTCCGCGACGAGGCCGAGCGCGCCTGGGAGTACCTCAAGCCGCTCTGGCGCGACCTGCGCACCGCCCTGCCCTCGGACCCGGTCACCGGCGCGCCCTCCGCCGACCCGACGGGGCGGGCCGGCACCGACTGGCTCGCCCAGCTGTTCCGCAAGCTGGACTTCGGGGCGCTGACGGAGGTCGGTGCGGCGGGGATCCCCGCCGACTCCGACCCGGAGAAGCGGTTCCCGGTGTCGCACCGGCACGGGCCGGCGCTGGTGCACCGGGTGCCGTGGAACCAGGAGCTGGACAAGCGTCCGGCGGCCGGTCAGGTCCCGGCGCAGTCGATGCTCCAGGACTGCCTGAACCGCACCGAGGCCCACCTGTGGGCGGTGCTCACCAACGGGCGCCGGCTGCGGCTGCTGCGGGACTCGTCGTCCTTCGCGACGGCGGCCTACGTCGAGTTCGACCTCGAGGCGATCTTCGACGGGGAGCTGTTCAGCGAGTTCGTGCTGCTGTACTGCGTGCTGCACGCGTCGCGGTTCGAGGTGCCGGAGGGGGCGGCACCGGCCGGGTGCTGGCTGGAGAAGTGGCGGGCGGAGGCCGTCACGTCGGGGGCGCGGGCACTGGACCAGCTGCGGCTGGGCGTGCAGAACGCGCTGACCGTGCTCGGCACCGGCTTCCTGCGGCACCCGGAGAACGTCCGGCTGCGGGAGGACGTCGACCCGAAGGCCCTGCGGGACGCCCTGCTGCGGCTCGTCTACCGGCTGCTGTTCGTCTTCGTCGCCGAGGACCGCGACGCCCTGCTCGACCCGGAGGCCGGCGAGCGGCAACGGGAGGCGTACGAGCGGTACTTCTCGTCGGCGCGGCTGCGGGAGCGGGCCCGGCGGCGGCAGGGCACGGCCCATGGTGACCAGTACGAGGCGCTGCGGATCGTCCTCGACGCGCTGGGTGAGGAGGGGGGCCGGCCCGAGCTGGGGCTGCCCGGCCTCGGTGGGTTGTTCTCCCACACGGAGGCCGACGCGCCGCTGGACGGGCTGAAGCTGTCCAACGAGTCGCTGCTCGCCGCCGTGCGGCACCTCGCGCAGGTGCGGGACCCGGGGGCGCGGCGGTGGCGCGCGGTCGACTACCGGCACCTGGACGCGGAGGAGCTGGGCTCGGTCTACGAGTCGCTGCTGGAGCTGGAGCCGAAGCACTCGGCGACGGACCGCACCTTCGAGCTGATCGAGGTCGCGGGCAACAGCCGCAAGACGACCGGCAGTTACTACACCCCGTCCTCGCTGATCGAGTGCCTGCTGGACACGACGCTCGACCCGGTCATAGACGACGCCGTCAAACGCGGCGAGCAGCGGGCCACGGCGGCGGGCCGTCCCGACCCGACCGACGACATCGTCGACGAGCTGCTCTCCCTGACGGTCTGCGACCCGGCCTGTGGCTCCGGGCACTTCCTCGTCGCCTCGGCCCGGCGCATCGCCAAGCGGGTGGCGTCGGTGCGCGAGCGGAACCCGGAGCCTACGGTCGACGCGGTGCGGCACGCCCTGCACGAGGTCGTCGCGCGCTGCATCTACGGGGTCGACCTCAACCCGATGGCGGTGGAGCTGGCCAAGGTCTCGCTGTGGCTGGAGGCGCTGGAGCCCGGCAAGCCGCTCGGGTTCCTGGACGCCCACGTCAAGCACGGCAACGGCCTGATCGGCGCGACGCCGAAGCTGCTGGCGGAGGGGGTTCCGGACGACGCCTTCAAGCCCATCGAGGGCGACGACAAGAAGTACGCGGCCGGACTGGTCAAGCGGAACAAGACCCAGCGGGGCGGCCAGGACGAGCTGCTGTTCGACACGGACGTCCTGCCCGGCAACGACCGGTACGCCGCCGAGCTGGCTCGGATCACCGCCGCCCCGGCCGACTCCCTGGAGCAGGTGCGGGCGCAGGAGTCCGCGTACCGGGCCTATGTGGAGTCCGCGACGTACGTCCAGGATCTGCACGCCGCCGACGCCTGGTGCGCCGCGTTCGTCTGGCCCAAGCGGGAGGGGGCGCCGGAGGCGCCGACCGACCAGGTGTTCCGCGCGCTGCGTGGTCGTGACCAGTCAGCGGTGCCGGACGCCACGCACGCCGAGATCATGAGCCTGCGGGATCAGTACCGGTTCTTCCATTGGCACCTGGAGTTCCCGGAGGTGTTCGCGGTTCCGGAGTCGGGGGCCGGCGTCCAGCCGGGGACGGGATGGGCCGGTGGGTTCGACGCGGTGGTGGGGAATCCGCCGTGGGAGCGGGTCAAGCTTCAGGAGCAGGAGTTCTTCGCCCAGCGCTCCCCGGAGATCGCTGAGGCGAAGAATGCGGCGGCCCGCAAGAAGCTCATCGCCGCCCTGAGTAACAACCCGGACGGCATGCGCCTGTTCGCCGAGTTCGGTGCCGCCAAGCGTCGTGCGGAGGGCGAGAGTCACTTCCTGCGCATGAGCAACCGTTTCCCCCTGACGGGGCGCGGCGACATCAACACGTACGCGGTCTTCGCGGAGACGGATCGCACGCTCACGGGCCCGCGCGGCAGGACCGGCGTAATCGTTCCGACGGGCATCGCGACGGATGCGACGACACAGTTCTTCTTCAAGGACTTGGTGACGAAGGGTCACTTGAGCGCGCTCTACGGCTTCGAGAACGAAGAGAAGGTCTTCCCCGGCGTCCACCACAGCGTCAACTTCGCCCTGTTCTGCATGGCGGGCTCAGGTTCCCCCGATTCTCCGATCTCCATCGCGTTCCGGGTCCGCCAGGTGGCGCAGCTCGCCGAGCGCGCCTACACCCTGACCGGCCGCGACATCCAGCTCCTCAACCCGAACACCGGGACGTGTCCCGTCTTCCGTAACCGTCGTGATGCCGAGATTACCCTCGGCATCTACCGCCGCGTCCCGATCCTGATTGAGGAGGCTAAAGGTGCGGCGGGCAACCCGTGGGGCATTACCTTCACCCGCATGTTCGACATGTCGAACGACTCCCACCTTTTCAGACCCGACGTCCAGAACGGTGAGACCTTCGACGACCTTCTGAAGGCGGGTTGGGAGTTGCACGGCAACGTGCTCGTGCGTGACACAGAGCGCCTGCTGCCGCTCTACGAGGCAAAAATGCTCCACCACTACGACCACCGCTTCTCCACGTACAAGGGCGCCACCGAGAAACAGCTCGCGGTGGGCACGCTGCCCCGCCTCACACTGGACCAACATCAGGCCTCCGATACTGCTCCGCTACCGCGTTACTGGATTCCCGAACAGGACGTTTCCACCGGCGAGTTCGACAAGAACGGCAAAGAGAACAAGGTTCCCGGCGTGCGCAGTCGTCTGGCCGCCAGAGGATGGGACCGGGACTGGTTGATGGGGTGGCGGGACATCTGCCGGGCCAGTGATGAGCGCACGATGATCTCTGCTGTCGCACCCGCGCACGGCTTTGGCCACCCTTTCCCTCTCGCCCTCCCCTCCACACCGAACCACGCCGCGCTCCTCGCCACCGTCTGGTCATCCATGGCTTGCGATTTCGCTGTCCGCCAGAAGATCGGGGGAACTCATCTCACGTACGGATACATTGGACAGCTCCCCGTCCCCACCCCCGACCAGCTCGCGCCTCACAGCAGCACGGTCCTCCCCCGCCTTCTCGAACTCACCTACACCGCGCACGACATGACACCCTTCGCCCGCGACCTCGGCGACACCGGCGCCCCGTTCCGCTGGGACGAAACCCGCCGTGCCGTAATCCGTGCCGAGCTGGACGCCCTCTTCTTCCACCTCTACGGGATCAACCGCGACGACGCCGCCTACATCCTGGACACCTTCAACGTCACCCGTGACAACGACATGAAGGCGCACGGCGAGTACCGCACCAAGAACCTGATCCTCGCCGAGTACGACCGCATGGCCGCCGCCGGTCTGACTCTGGAGAACCCGCTCACCGAGGGCGAGTCCGGTACCTACCGCTCCACCCTCACCCCGCCCCCCGGCCAGGGCCCCCGTCACGACTGACCTGCCCCTGGGGTGGCCCCGCCTGATGGCCACCCCAGGGCACGCCCCACCGCTCAGCCAAGGGACAACGCCCGTGGTACGTCGAAGCCAGAGCAGCAACCCCCGTTCCGTCGTCGTCCTGACCTCGGGTACGGACTGGGGCACCCGTGCCGCCGCGCAGCGGAGAAGCAGCGGGGCCGAGTTGCCCATACCCAAACGGCAGCCCGGGAAGATCAAAGCCTTGCAGCGGACCATCAAGGTGGTCCGCCTGGCCATCAACACAAAGCACTGGAACGAGGCGCGTTATGCACTTAGCCGGGCCCGTGCCCTGGCCAACGCCCTCCCTGCCAACATGGCCCCGCAAGAACGCGAGCAACTCTCAGCGCTCCGGAAGAAGTACGCCGCGCGCAACACGCCGGCCGCGAAGAACGCCAAGCAGGCAAAGACGACAACGGCCAAGCGTGCCGTCGGCAAGAAGCCCGCGCCGAAAAAGTACACGGCGAAAAGCGCCCTCCAGAAGCCGAGATCCGCTCCTGTCCGCGACCTCGGCGACCGCTTCATCAACCGTGCGGCCCTCGGCTACGAGCCGACCGACAGGCCATGAGACGGCGGCAGGGCCGTCCACCTCAGCTCACATCCACACACTCACAGAGCAAGGGGGCAGCACTCACCATGAGCAGCCCGTACACACCGCCGACCGCGCCGGTGACGAAGCAGGAGCGGCCCTGGTTCAAGAAGAAGCGTGCGCTGATCCCGGGCGGGTTCGTCGCCCTGATCATCCTCGGGGGCATCGCGGGCGGTGGGGAGAGCGGCTCCGGCTCCACCGAGGCCACCCCGGCCGCCACAAAGTCGGTCACCGCTACGCCGACGCCCGAGTCGCCCGACGAGTCTCCGGACCTGCAGTCCCGCAACAAGCAGGAGCAGGACGAGCCGAAGGAGCGGACCGAGGAGGCGCCGAAGTCCGCGCAGGCTGAGGAGAGCGAGCCCGCTGTGGTCCCCGACGTCGTCGGGATGAACCACCGTGAGGCGCAGAGCCTGCTGCGGTCCGAGGGCTTCCTGGTCAACGAGGAGGACGCCTCTCCCGAGGGGCGCTGGATCCTGGACAACAGCAACTGGAAGGTGTGCCGCCAGGATCCGGGGCCGGGCGCTACGGATGCTCTGCGGGTCGCGATCTTCTCGGTGAAGCTGTCCGAGTCCTGCTGACCCACCGTCACCACCACATATCCCAGGGGGGATCATGAGTAACCCGTTCCAGCCCGGTGCAACCGGGCCTACCCGGACGCCGCGTGCTCCGGATGTCCGTCCGCTGTACAAGCGCAAGCGGGTGTGGGCCGGTGGCCTGGCCCTGCTGGCCCTCGGGGGCATAGCCGGGGGTGGTGAGGACGCCGCCACGGTGAAGACGGCGTCCGAGCCGAGGCCGACGGTGACCGCGACCGAGATGGTGACCGCGTCGCCGAAGCCGGCTCCGACCGTGACCAAGACGGCGAAGCCCAAGCCGAGACCGACCGTCACCGTCACCGTCACCGAGACGGTAACGGAGACGGTCGAGGCCGAGGACTCCGGCTACGACTACGACGACTCCGGCGACAGCGGGTCGAGCAGCGTCTACTACGAGAACTGCGCCGCCGCGCGAGCCGCCGGTGCCGCGCCGGTTCGGCGGGGCGAGCCCGGTTACGGCAGCCACCTCGACCGCGACGGTGACGGCACCGGCTGCGACTGGGGCTGAGCCCCTACACCCTCAGGGGGCCGCGTCACCTTCGGCGCGGCCCCCTCTCTCGCCGAGTAGAACACCATGAGCACGACCAACCGCGGCGAAGACCTCGATCCCGAGTACTCGCCGCCCGTCGGCAGGAAGCGGCACGGCCACCACGCCGACGGCAACCTTCAGCCCTCAGCACGACAGGCATCCCGCCCGACTCCCCACGAGGAGCGCCCATGGAACCACGCGGCTACCGCATGGTCGTCTCGACCGAACTCAATTACGTCAAGGCATGCGGCATAGCAGAGCGGCAGCTCCACGACTGGATCCGCGACAAGGGTTACGACCCGTCCGGTCTGGACGAGGGGCGGACCGAGATCGCCCCGCACGCGACCCTCGACCGTGACTCCGAAGGCGGCCGCAAGGGCGCCTACAGCCGGTGGCGCATGCGCGAGACCCCCTCCGCCACCTCGGGCACCTGGCAGTCGACGCTGATCGTGCGCTCCGGACTTGAGGAACAAGGAGACCGCCGCACATGGGTGCAGCTCGACATCGAGCACCAGCCCGCACGCGAGGGCGACTTCCTCAAGCGCGCCAACACCCCGAACATCGTGCGTCCCCTCCTGGACGCGCTGGAAGCGCGCGACGGGCGCGCCGACGTCGCCGCCGCGCCCGTCTTCATCGAGGCCGAGGACGTCGACGACGCCATCGAGGAGTTGTGCGACACCAACCGGCGGATGCCCGTCGTCATCGCCACGGTGCCGTACGGAAAGGATCCCGACGACTGGTCCCGGACGGTCGTCGAACCCCTCTTCCGCTATCTGCATGGACTGGCCGTGCTGTACGTGCTCACCCCGGAAGCACAAGCCGATTTCAACACGGCACTGGAGTACCACCCCGTGTTCGGCGGTGGCGTCCGCACCTACCTGCCAGGGGTCGACCCGGCCTGGAAGCCCGACGCGCAACGGCACCCCATCATGTCGCGCCGGACCATCGACGCCGATCTCCGCCGTGCCGCCTCCATCCTCGCGGCGCTTCCCCAGCGGCTCTCCTCCCGACAGCCGCTGCCCGCCGCGTTGCTGAGCATCCCGCGTCAGCGCACTCGCCCCCGTCTGACCCCGGCCGGCGCGGACGTCGTTCAGCTCCGCTCCGACAACGCGGCACTGACAGCCCTGCTGGACGAGGCGGAGCGAGCGGAAGCCAGCCGGGTCGACGAGATCAACGGCCTGTACGCGGAGCTGGCAAAGGCGGACCAGGCCAGCAACGAGCTACGCGGCGAGAACGAGGAGCTGTACGAAAAAGTTCAGGAGTCCCAGCGGCTCAACCGTTATCTACGCGAACAGCTGCAAGAAGCAGGCCAGTTCGCTGAGGCTCACACACCGGCCGTCGCTGCGGACATCATCTATCCGCAGTCCTTCTCCCAGCTGTTGGACCGCCTGCACGAACTGCCCGGGATTTCGTTCACCGGGAATCCCAAGACGACGCGGGCCCTCGACAGCCAGTCGGTGGACAACTGGCTGTACGTCGCCTGGGACGGTTTGCTGGCCCTGGACCACTTCGCACGGTCCTCCGCCGACGGCGCGGCCTCGGGCGACTTCCTCAGCTGGTGCAAGTCTGACCCCTCCAGCGCCTTTCCCTTCCCGGCGGCCAAGGTGGCCATGCGCGAGTCGGACACCGTCGCCCGCAAGGCGAAACTGCGCGCCGAGCGCATGCTCCCCGTACCGAAGGCGGTGGCCGCCGACGGCCGGGTCTTCATGCAGGCCCACCTGAAGGTCGGCGGAGGCAACACGATCGCCCCCCGCCTGCACTTCTACGACGACTGCTCCCGTTCCGGGAAGGTCTACGTGGGCCACCTCGGCCCCCACCTGCGCAACACCCTGACCTGACGCCTCTGCGCTCAGACAGACGTGCCGTTCGCCGCCCCCTCATCGGAGGCGGCGGACGGCACGACACGGCTCAGCGCTCGGACGCGAACCGTACGAACTGCCCCCAGCCTTCACGACCGACTTCGAAGGCCGGGCGGGTCACGTCCTTGGAGTCCCGTACGTGGATGGCCTGCTCGGTGACGGCGACCTCCACACAGTCGTCGCCCGAGCTACCGCTATAGCTTGACTTGAACCAGGCGAGTTCCGTCGTGCTCATGCCTCTCCTCGCAGTCGCTCCAGCAAGGCCCGGGAATCTTTGGGGTGCAGGGCCTGCGACCGCAGTGTGTCATAGCGCTGCTGGAGAACTCTTACCTCTTTCGAGTCGCCAATCAGCCGTCCGCTCTCCTGGCCCTCCGAGTATGCGAGTCGACGCCCTTCGGGTGTCTCCAGTAGGCGCAGAGGTCCATCCATGCACGAGTGGTACTCAGCCTCCAGCGGCATGATTTGCAACGTCACGTTGCGAGGTGACGTGCGCTCCAGAACGTAGTCCAACTGCTCACGCCGCACCTCGGCACCGCCCAATCTCCGTCGCAGGACCGCTTCCTCAACGATGAAGTGGAACGGAACTGTCGGACGCTCGTACAGCATCCGCTGCCGCTCCATCCTCGCCTCGACCTGAGCCTCCAACTGCTCATCCGTCAGCAGCGGAATCCGGTTCTCGAAGAGGGCCCGCGCATAGCCCTCCGACTGCAACAGCCCCGGAACCAACCGGCACTCATACGTGCACAGGCTCACCGCCTCCCGCTCCAGCCGGGCCCACCGCCGGAACCACGCAGCCAGTCCCGCCTCACCCCGCGTCAGGTGCCGCGCCGCCTTCCGCAGCGCACCCGTGTTGCCCAGGGCCTCCTCCGCCCGCTCCACGAACGCCTCGTCCGGCATCCGGCGCCCCAGCTCCACCGACTCCACCGTGTGCCTGGAGTACTGCACCAGGGCGCCCAGGTCGACCCGGCTCAGCCCCGCGTGCTCGCGCAACGCCTGGACGACGGCCCCGAACGTGCGCAGGCTGTCCGACGGATGCGGCTCCCGCTCCCACTCCCCCGCCGCAACCGCCCGCGCACCGCCGGCGCTCCCGGCCGCCTCCCCCTCGACCCCGACCACGTCCATCCGCCGCCCCTTTCCTCTCCTCCGCACCGCGCACCACGGCGGCTCCTCACGCCGCCCGCGTCCACCCCCAGACTGACGGATCATCAGACGTACCGTCCACTCTTCGTGTCCGTACGCTGACTCACCGTACGGGGTGCCACACTCGTCCCCGCCCCCGTCCGACCGCCACCCTGAGGTCACGGAGAGCCGGGAGAAACCCGTCCGCGTCCACCGCTCACCTGCGGAAACACCCGGGCGGCCGCCTCCCCTCCCGTGCACTCCCGCCCACCACGGGCGGCGGCGGCCGGACCCGGCCGCATCGGACGAACCGGAAGGTGCAGTCATGCAGAACGGAACCGACCTCTACGCGCTCGACATCAGCGGAGCCTCCTTCACCAAGGCGTGCGGCGGCCCCTGCACGGAAGGGTGCGTGACGCTGGCCCGGATCGGGGAGGACGCCTGGGCGCTGGGCGACAGCAAGCGGCCGGACGCGCGGCCGCTGCGCTTCACCACCGAGGAGCTGGACGCCGCCGGTATCGACCCGGCGCGCTTCGGCCTCGGCGCCTGACCCTCCTCCCCCTCCCCGCCGCCGGCCGGACCGGACCTCTCCCCGCGTCCGGCCGGTGCTCCTCGAAAGGGGAACGGCCCGTGCACCACCACGCCTACCTCTGGACCGGCCCGAAGGCACGCTTCGACGACGAGGCGCTGCGGCGGCCCCCGCACCCCGAGCCTCCCCCGGCCGACGGCAGGCCGGAACTGGTCGAGCGCTACCGCCTGGCGGCCGCGGAGTTCCGCACGTCGGACCTGCCGCCCCTGGAGACGGCGTACTGGCTCGTCAAGCCCCGCTCACTGGTGCGGGGCACCTGGGAGGAGGCGAAGGAGGCGGCGGCCTGGCTCGGTGAACGGCTGGCCGAGTACGCGCCCCGGTTCGCGGCGCAGGGCGACCGGGACACCGCGCGCCTGGCCCGGCTGGTGGACGCCGCCGCCGAGCGCCTGTGCGCGGGCGCCGACGTGTCGTACGGCTGCTACCTCGAACGCCCCTCGTACCTCTCCCTGGCCGTGGTCACCTGTTCCCCCAACCGCACGCTCCCCGAACTGCCCTGCCCCTGCGCGTAGAGCAGGCCGGCACTCGCACCCGCCCCGACCGCGCGCCTCGGCGTCAACCTCAGAGGGTTCCGTCAAACGGGTGATCACACCTCAAAAACCAACGAATGTTCTTGCTTCGCGCATAGTTTCACCTCATGCCCAACGGCAGTCACGACACCCTGCACGGCTTCCTGCTGTTGGTCTGTCAGGTCTCCACGGCTCACCGGGAGATGATGCACCGAAGGTGATCAACGCTCCGAACCGGCTCTCGCATCTCCCGCTGCCGTCAGGCAGGTTTCGCGGGTTCTTCCCCCAGAGCTCGGATCGCAAGATCGATTGCGGTGGTCAGGCGCCCCAGGTCGTGACCGGCGCGCTCCCGCACCCGCAGGCCGAGTACTGTCGTGAACAGCGACTCCACGGCTCCGTCGATGTCGAGATCGGTGGACAGTTCGCCCCGCTCCCGCCCCTCGGCCAGTACCGCATGCAGGGCCCGCCGGGTGACCGCGAACGCGGCCTCGGTCCGCTCTTGGACCTGGGCGTCAGTGGTGCCGAGTTCGGTGGCGGTGTTGATCACGAAGCAGCCGCGGCCGGACTCGCCGGCGGCTGGACAGGTCACCAGCCACAGCATCCATTCCCGCAGCACCTCGCGAACGGGGCGGTCACTGGCGTCCAGACGTCGGCGGGCCTCCGTGGACTCGGTGGCCCGGTAGTGGTCGAGCGCGCGCAGGAAGAGCGTGTGCTTGTCCGTGAACGTCCGATACAGGCTGCTGGGCGCGAGGTTCAGCTCGTCACCCAGGTCGCGGACCGAAGTGGCGTGATAACCGCGCCGCCAGAACAGCTCGGTCGCCGCGGTGACCGCCTCCTGCTCGTCGAACTGTCGTGGGCGTGCCATGACTTCACCTTACCCGACTTGTGGATCGTTCGCTCCCATACTAGGGTCCCGATTCGGGAGCGATCGCTTCCGAATTGCTGGAGGAGGATCCGTTGACGACCGCAGAACAGACCCCCACCCGGACACAGGAATCAGGGACGCCGGATCAGAGCCGCTGGATGGCGGTGGCCGTGGTGACGCTGGGCACCTTCCTGCTGGTGACCGCCGAGCAACTGCCGATCGGTCTGCTGACCTCAGTGGGATCCGCACTGTCGGTCTCCGAGGGGACGGCAGGACTGATGGTGACGGTGCCCAGCATCGTCGCCGGGTTCGCGGCACCGCTGGTCCCGATGGTCGTCGGGGCGCTGGACCGACGCGTCCTGCTGCTCGGGCTGATGGCCCTGATGACCGTCGCGAACCTGGGCTCCGCCCTGGCGCCGAACTTCGCAGTGCTGGTGGGCTCCCGAGTGCTGGTCGGCATCGCGGTGGGCGGCTTCTGGGCGGTCGCCGCCGGCTTGGCGGTCCGGCTCGTTGCGTCTGCGGACGTGCCACGCGCCACCGCCGTCATCTTCGGCGGCGTCGGAGCCGCAAACGTGTTCGGCGTCCCGCTCGGCACCCTGGTCGGCGACCTGACCGGTTGGCGCATCGCCTTCTGCGCGCTCAGCGCCCTGGCGCTGGTGATCCTGATCGCCCTGCTCGCGGTACTGCCGCGGCTGGCCGCCTCCCAGACCATCCGCCCCGACCTGCTGATGGAGCAGCTCCGCAACCCGGGCGTGCGCGTCGGCATCATCGCGACGGTGTTCCTCGTGTTCGGACACTTTGCCGCTTACACATTCGTCAGCCCGGCGCTGCAGCATCTGTCGGGGATCGATGAGCGCCATGTCGGTCCGCTGCTGTTCGGGTTCGGCGCGGCCGGCATGATCGGCAACTTCGTCGCGGGTGCGGCGCTCTCTCGCCGCGTGCACCGCAGCGTGCTGGCCATCGCCGTGGCCATGACGGCCGCGATGCCGCTCTTCCTGCTCCTGGGCCGGACCGCAATCGGCGGCGCCATCCTGCTGATCGTCTGGGGTCTGGCCTTCGGCGGTGTGTCCGTGGGGCTCCAGACCTGGATGATCAAGGCCGCTCCGCACGCGGTGGAAGCGGCCTCCTCGCTGTGGGTGGCGGTCTTCAACTTGTCCATCGGTTTCGGCGCGCTGGCCGGCGGCATCATCGTCGACACGCTCACGCTCCAAGGCTCGCTCTGGCTCGGTGGCGCCTGCGGCCTGCTCGCCGCCCTGGCGATCTGGAGCGCCCGTACCAATGACGCCGTGCGCTGACCGGGAGCCACTCAGGCTGCCTGGGCACCGGAGAAGGAATTCCAGCGCCCGGGCAGCCCGCACTCCCCCATGCAATACTCCAAACAGGCCCTGGTGTCGCCCCTCTCCGGGCTCAGTCCAGCGGCCGCAGCCGTCGAGGAGGCGAAGGAGGCGGCGGCCCGGCCCGGTGAACGGCCGGCCGAGTACACGCCCCGGTTCGCGGCGCAGGGCGACCGGGACACCGCGCGCCCGGCCCGGCTGGTGGACGCCGCCGCCGACCGGCTGCGCGCGGGCGCCGACGTGTCCTACGGCCACTACCTCGAACGCCCCTCGTACCTCTCCCTGGCCCTGGTCACCTGCTCCCCCAACCGCACCCTCCCCGAACCGCCCTGCCCGGTGGCGTAGTCGGCGGTCCGGACGCGTCACCGGATTCCGGTGGCTCCGGTCACCACGCGGCGACGACCGGTGCGTCGCTTCCGTGCTGCCGCCAGGCCTCGTCGAGACGCGCGAGCCGGTCCGCGGCGGCGATGCCGCACAGGGACGCGACCCTGCCGTCCCTGACGTCGAACGCCACGGCGCCCACGACCCGGTCGTCGACCACGGCCACGACCGCCGGGGAGCCGTTGACCTGCACGGTGTGGAACACGGGCGAGCCGCCGGCCAGCCGCCGCTTCGCCGGCGTGGGCCTGAACCCCGCCCGCACGTAGGAGGCGACGCGCTCGCGCGTCGTGAACCGCAGCAGCCGCCTGGCCCGTCCGGCGCCGTCCGAGACCGCCGTCACGTCGTCGGTGAGCAGCTCGACCAGTCGTTCGGTGCGCCCCGACGTGGCGGCGGCGAGGAACTCCTCGACGACCCGGCGCGCGGACGCGGGGTCCACCTCCTCGCTGCCGCGGCGGCGCTCGGCGGCGACCCGGACCCGGGCCCGGTGGGCGTGCTGCTGGCTCGCGGACTCGGTGACGTCGAGGATCCGGGCGATCTCGGCGTGGCTGTAGGAGAAGGCCTCGCGCAGGACGTAGACGGCCCGCTCGACCGGCGAGAGGCGCTCCATGAGGGTCAGGACGGCCAGGGACACCGATTCGCGCTGCTCGAAGGTGTCGGCGGGGCCGAGCATCGGGTCGCCCTCGAGAAGCGGCTCGGGCAGCCAGGCGCCGGCCGCCCGCTCGTGGCGCGCCTGCGCCGAGCGGAGCCGGTCGAGGCAGAGGTGGGTGACGACCTTGGTCAGCCACGCCTCCGGCACCTCGATCCGGTCGCGGTCCGCGGACTGCCAGCGCAGGAAGGCGTCCTGCACGACGTCCTCGGCGTCGGCGGCCGAGCCGAGCAGGCGGTACGCGAGCGAGGCCAGCCGGCCCCGGCCGGCCTCGAAGCGTTCGACGGCTGCGCTGTCCACGTGCGGCAGCCTAGGCGGCGGCCCGCGCGCCGGCCCGGTCGGGTGCGCCGGCCGGGTCGGGCGCGCCGGCCAGGCGGCGCCTGCGCTTCGGCATGCCGAAGGTCGGGTGGGCGACGCCCCACCCGGCCCCCGTGAGCACGCCCGACTTGATCCGTGCGGCGGTCCGGCCGCCCAGGTACCAGGACTTCGGCCGGACGTCGCCGTCCACCACCTGGATGATCGCGTCCCGCCGTCCGAGGCTGATGTGGTTGCCGTGGTACTTCAGGCCGGTGACCGGGACCTCGCCGCCCGTCAGGCGCGCGATGATCGCGGCGGTCGCCTGCATGGCGGTGGCGCCGGCCGAGGCGCAGGACATCGGCAGCGGCCGGCCGTTCCCGCCGACCGCGTGGGCGCAGTCGCCGGCGGCGTAGACGTCCGGGTGCGAGACCGAGCGCATGGTGCGGTCGACGACGATCTGCCCGGTTCCGGCGACCTCCAGACCGCTCGCGGCGGCGAGGGGGTGCACGGCGAACCCGGCCGACCACACGGTCACGTCGGCCGGGACGGACGTGCCGTCGGCGGTGATCGCCCGTGTCGGCTCGACGGCTTCGACGGGGGTGTGCGCGTGGACGGTGACGCCGAGCCGGTCGAAGGCCCGGCGCAGGTGACGGCGGGCCTGCGGGGAGAGCCGGGCGCCCGGCTCGCCGCGGGCGGCGAGCGCGACCGAGAGGTCGGGGCGGGACTCGGCGAGCTCGGCGGCGGTCTCGATGCCGGTCAGCCCCTCGCCGACGACCAGCACGGTGCCGCCCGCGCGCAGACCGGCCAGGCGTTCGCGCAGCCGCAGCGCCGAGGACAGGCCGGTCACGTCGTGGGCGTGCTCGGCCACGCCGGGGACGCCGTGGTGGGCGACGGAGCTGCCGAGCGTGTGGAGGAGGGTGTCGTACGCGAGTTCGCCGTCGCCGTCCTCGCCGGTCACGGTGACGGTCCCGCGGTCGGGGTCGACGCCGGTGACGCGCGCCACGCGCAGCCGCACCCCGGTGCCCGCGAACACGTCGGCGAGCGTGCGGGACCCGATGTCCTGGCCGCTCGCGAGCTGGTGCAGCCGCATCCGCTCGACGAAGTCGGGCACGGCGTTGACGACGGTGATCTCGACGTCTGCGGGGGAGAGCCGGCGGGCCAGGTTTCCGGCGGCGAAGGCCCCGGCGTATCCGGCGCCGAGGACGACGATGCGGTGCTTCATGGCGATGCTCCTGCCTGTCTCGTTCGCGTGCCCCTTGAACGGGACGGCGCCCCGATTCCTGACAGCGCCCGGGTGTGACGTGGGTCACCGAATCGGAACGGGTGGCCGGACCCCCTACGGACGAGACCGAGCGCCCCCGAACGCGCTGAGGGCGTGCCGTCCGCCACTCCGGCGGACGGCACGCCCTCACGTTCGCTCAGCGCTCCGGCGCGAACCGCACGAACCGCCCCGGCCTTCACGGCCGACGGCGAAGGACGGGCGGGTCACGTCCTTGGAGTCCCGTCATCCCGGGTCGCTCCGGAATCCGGGCTACGCGCCGGAGCGGACGCCGGCTGCGAGGTCGTGCAGGTGGGCGGTGGTGCCGTTGCGTCGTGCGCGGCGCAGTCCCTGTTTGGCCAGCAGGCCGTTGGCCACGGTCATGACCATCCTGCTGGGCGGCGCTGTCATGCCGACCGATGTGTGGGGGGCGTACAACGCCTCTCCGTCGTCGACGGTCAGCCAGCCGGTGGCGGTGCGCATGCTCACACCGACGCACTGCGGCCGGAATGCGTGGGCGAGGAATCCCGCTCGGCGCCCGCCCGGTGGCAGCAGTTCGGGCGGTGCGCTGAGGCGCAGCCCGGTCTCGTCGTGTCCGGTGACCGTCACCGGGAGGATGACGGGACTACCGTCGGCCCCCTCGTACGCCAGCAGACGATGCGGGAGGGCGGCGATCTGCCGGGCGAGCCTGGAGACGGGTATCCGGGGTGTCGTGCCGTTCTTCGGGGGTCGCTGTTCGGCGGGATGCCCTGGCCAGGACGGGCCGGTCACGGTCGCCGGTCCGTGTGCGGAGAGGTGGGGCCAGGTGCTGATGCGTTCCAGGTCGACGTCGACGAAGACGCGCTCCTGGTGGTACTCGCGCAGCAGCCAGTCCCACACCCTTCCGTGCTTGGTCTTCCCGAAGAACGACTCCGTGGCGTCCATCAGTTCCGCCAGCCGCTGTGCCGAGGGCCGAAGGTCCACCGATGCCTTGCCTTGGGCGAGGACGTAGTGACTGTGGGCGGCGAATCCGTGCATGCGCGTGTGATAGGCGAGGGCGACGCGCGGGTTGTTCAGGATGCGTTCCAGTTTCTTCGGGAAGCCCAGCGAGGTGGTGAAGCCGGCCTGGTTGGCCGCCCGGTTCGCGAGCCCTACCGGTGAGACGCTGGTGACCACCGCGCCTCCGGCGGGGGTGAGGTAGGCGACCGCGATGGTCAGGTCGCCCGTGATCGCCTCGTACGCCGTGTCCGGCCAGGGGAGGTGTGTGTCCGTCACGAGCCGATACCTCGCAGCACGCGCAGGTCGGTGGCGGCCTGGTCGCGCATGCCGGGCAGCAGCGACTTCACCTGCGGCGGCATGTTCACGAATATCGATTCCACCTCGGCCGGTGTGCCCACCTCGTCGAGGAGGCCGATCATCAGGTGCCCGGCCACCGGGGGTGTGGTGGCGATGACTCGTCGGGCGAACTCCTCCCACTGCGCGGGCGTGACGTGCGCCCGCAGGGCGGGGAACAGAACCGGTTCCTCGTGGGCCAGGTGGTCGCGCACGCTGTCGCGCACCGCGACGGCCGCCTCGCGCAGTGTGTGCCGGTCGTCTTTGTTCAGGTTTTCGCCGTCGTGGTCCTTCGCGCCGGCGAGGTCGATGTCGGCGAGGCGGTCGAGCGCGAGGTCCAGACGTTCGTGTTCTTCGCTCAGGTCGTCGAGGGCGCGCTTCACGTCGGGCGCCGCGGTCAGGATGAGCGGCCACAGCCATTCGTCCTCGGTCTCGTGGTGGTGACGCAGGTTCACCACGAGGAAGTCCCTTAACTGCGCGAGCGCTCGGCGAGGCACGGAGGGGTGGCCGGCGGCGTCCACGAGCAGCCCGGTGGCCAGTCTGTGTGTCTCATGGGTGAGCCGCGTTTCCACGACGGCTTGTGCGTCACGCCCGGCATTCATGTCCATAGGGTGCGAAACCTTCGAGTCGAGGGGTGCATGGTGCGTGGCCTTCCCGTCCGGAAGGGAAGCCCCATTTTGAAGTTACAGCATCTGCAATGAATACGCTTGCCCTTACCTCGGGGTAAGGTGGGGGCATGTCCGCACTGACCCGGAGTTATCGATCGCCACGGCGCGAGCGGGGCGCGGCTCAGACCCGGCAGGACATCCTGGCGGCCGCGCGTGAGCTTTTCATCGCGCAGGGCTATGCACAGGTGACGATGGGGCACATCGCTCGCGCGGCCGGCGTCGCGACCAAGACGCTGTACGCGAGCGTGGGGACCAAGACGGAGCTCCTGCACGCCCTCCTGGCCACGGACGTGGCGGACTCACGGACCACCGGGATCCATGAGGAGGTGTTCCGGAGCGAGGACCTCGCCTCGGCGGTCGCATGCCTGGCGCACGGCGTCCGCGACAACACCGAACGCTTCGCTCCGTCCATCGACCTGCTCTACTCCTCCATGGCGAGCGACGCCAAAGCGCGGGAGGTGTGGGACTACGTCGTCACGCAGTACCGCCAGGCGCTTCGCGAAGCCGCGGAGCACCTGGTCTCCATCGGCGTGGTGGCCCCGCATCTTGACGTGAACGGTGCGGCGGACCGTCTGTGGCTGTGCTTCGGGCTGTCGGCATGGCGATCGCTCGTCGTCGACTGCGGCTGGAGCTACGACGCCGCGGAGCGCCTGCTCTCCCGCCAGGCCCTGAACATGCTCGAGGACCCTGTCCCGGCATAGGCGAGGCGGGCGTTTCCTTCTCGCGCCGCCACCACGCGGCGTGGACGGCAGTCCGGGCTGACCAAGGGCCGCCAGTTTCACAGTCCCCGCTGCGGGCGTGCCGTCCGTTACTCCGGCGGACGGCACGCCCGCCTCGCCGGACAGGAAGAAGGACTCAAGGAGGGACGCGTGGAAGGGCGCGTGGCCGGAAAGGCCGAGCAGCTGCTGCGCCTGATGGAGCGCCGCGGCTTCTCGCTGACGGAAGAGACCCGACAGCGCGTCACCGCCTGCACGGACCTGCCGCTCCTGGATCTCCGGTTCGACCGCGCCATCGACGCCACCGCCCTCGACGGGGTCTTCGCCGCCCCCTCCTCCACGGACCGCGTCCCCACCCCCGCCCAGGACCCGGAGCACACCGCGGTCCCCGGCCAAGGGATGACGGACCCCAGGCCCTCGGCCGGCTGACACCAAGAGCGCACGAAAGATCGAGGCCGGTTGGCCGTCTCATGACATCGGTTCCTCGCGGTCGGGCTCGGCGGCGCAGGACCTGAGGCGATCGGCGAGCGCGACGACGAGGTCGCGGAGCTCGTCGGGGCGCTCGATGACGAACGGCCGGTCGAGCGAGGCGAGGACCGGGGGCAACCAGTCGAGCCGCTCCGCCCGCAGCTCGACGCGCAGCCAGCGCTCGGCCGCCGGGTCCCGGCCGGCCGCGGGCTCCTGCTCCTCCAGGCTCGCGACGCCGGCCGGGAGGCGGGCGCGGATCTGCTCGGCCGTCCCGTGGATCCGCAGGGTCACCTCGTGCCGGTACTCGGCCGTGGCGAACCCCGACAGCACGCGCTGCGCCGGACCGGGCCCCGCGGGCTCCTCGAACGAACCGGGCAGGGTCCGCGCGTCCGCGATGCGGTCGAGCCGGAAGGTCCGGTCCTCGCCGAGCCGGGCGTCCTCGCCCGTGACGTACCACCGGTCCGCGTGGGCGACGATCCCGTACGCGTGGAGCGTGCGTTCGCTGCGCCGGCCGTCGCGGTCGGTGTAGCGGATCGAGACCGGCCGGCGGTGGCGCACCGCGTCGGCGAGGGTGAGCAGGAGCCCGGCGTCCGGGCGGTCCGGCTCGCCGGGCCGGTCCGTGAAGGCGAGGGCTTCCAGGAGCGCGTCGAGCCGGCGGGCGATGTGCCGGGGCAGCACCCGCCGGATCTTCGCCGACGCCGTCTCGTTCGCCGTGAGCTCCGCGGTCGTCAGCCCTGCCCGGCGGCCGGCGACCAGGCCGAGCAGCACGGCCAGCGCCTCGTCGTCGCTGAACATGAGCGGCGGCAGACGGTACCCGGGAGCCAGCCGGTACCCGCCGTAGCGGCCGCGCACCGACTCCACGGGCACGTCGAGGTCGATCAGCTGGTTCACGTACCGGCGCACGGTGCGCCCTTCGACGCCGAGCCGCTCGGCGAGTTCGGCCACCGTCCGGATGCCGCCCGACTGCAGCAGCTCCAGGAGGGTCAGCACGCGGCCGGTGGGTCGGGACATGGGCGCAGCCTAACGCGCATACAGGACCGATTCTGTCCCCTATCTCTCCTAGCCTGCGACGTGCACGCCTCCAGCACAGCCAAGGGGACTTCCATGAACTTCGTCTCGATCCGCATCATCACCGGCGACGTCGCACGCCTCGTCGACTTCTACGAGCGGGCCACAGGAGTACCGGCGACGTGGGCCACCGAGGACTTCGCCGAACTCCGGACCGCGGGCGCCACCCTCGCGATCGCCGGCACCCGCACGGTCCCGCTGTTCGCCCCGGGCTCCGCCCGCCCGGCGGACAACCACAGCGTGATCACCGAGTTCCTCGTCGACGACGTGGACCGCGTCCACCGGGACCTGGCCGGCTTCGTCACCGACTTCGTCAACGGACCCACCACGATGCCCTGGGGCAACCGGTCGCTGCTGTTCCGCGACCCCGACGGCAACCTCGTCAACTTCTTCACCCCCGTCACCCCGGCGGCCGTCGAGAAGTTCGCACGCTGACGTCATGCGCCGCCGCTCCCGCGCCCCTCACACGGGGGAGGCGGGGGTCCTCCGGCGCACCGTCCACGCCCCGCGTCCGCTCGGGGGCGGCCTCACGGGTCCGCCCTCCGCGGCTGTCGCGGGCGGCCCGGCTCTACCGCGCGGGGATCCCGTGCGGCCGTCCGTACGGCACGGGCCGGCCCGTGAAGGCGTCCAGCAGGATCCGGTCGCCGACCGGCCGGTCGAGTTCCACCTCCACCGGATCGACGTCCCTCCTGCCGGGACAGGGGCCGTCCACCGCTCCGGCCACGGAGGCGGACAGGACCACGCTGCCGTCCGTCTCCAGTGCCCGCACACGGGGCCCGTCGTCGCAGGCCCCGTGGTGGGCCAGCACCGTGACGGACCGGCCGTCCCGGGCCACGTCGACCAGTGCGTCCACGGCGGCCAAGCCGCTGCCGGACGGATCACGGGCGGCGTCGATCGGCGGGTCGGGCGGTGCGGAAGGAAGGACGGCGGCGTGTTTGAGGGCCGTGTCGTACCCTTCCACGGTGAACAGCCACGCCGGCACGGTCGCCGGGCCGCGACTCGTCGCGTGGGTCATCTCGCCGAGCCTCGCCCCGGTCACCGTGAGAGCCGGTCCGTCGGGGTCACCGCGGTCCAGGGTCTCGTACGCCCGGCGGGCCCCGATCAGCGGGAGGGAGAGCGAGCCGCCCCTCCCCCACTTCACCTCCCCGTCCTCCCGCGGGAGGCCGGGGAGGTCGCCGCGCAGAGCGAAGTCGCCTCTCTCGAAGGCGCGTTCGTCGGCCTCGTCGTGGAAGCCGCCCTCGGGCGGCTCCACCACGTCCTCCACGGGGTGGTAGCCCCCGCGCCACGCTCCGGCGGCTTCGGAGCCGTCCCAGGCGTCGGCGACCTCGCGGGCGCGCGCCTCCGCGTACGCCCCACGGGTTCCGTCCGGTCCTCCGCCGTCGCCGCCCTCCGCCTCCCCGTTCCCGCACGCGGTGAGCGAGCCCGCGCCGACGACGAGGATCGCGGCCGGGAGGAGGTGGGCGAGAGTGTTCCTGCCGTACGTGGCCATGGGCTCCCCTGGGGTCGATGCGGACCGGACGATCGGAGCCGGCCGCCCGGGGCCGGCCTTCGGCACCCGGCCGGGTGCGGAGTGCTCCGCCCCCATCGTGCGTCTTCCGGGGCCGCCGGTGCCTCCGGAGCGGAACGCCCGCTCACGAGGGCGCCGCGCGGTGGGGGCCGGGCCGGGGGGGGGCCCGCACCGCGGGCCCCCCGGGGCGGGGGCGGGCGTAGGAGATTGAGTGGGGAGGGTGTATCTTAGT